>NZ_JAYGIG010000023.1:0-51334 GCF_034932105.1 Leptothoe sp. PORK10 BA2
CAGCCTTTTATCGTCCGCTGGCGGAAGAGGAGCGGGAGGAGATGAGTGAGGAGCAGGTGCAGGCGGTGGCCAGTGTCTGTGTGGAACAGTTAGTGAAGCAGATTGATAACTTGTGCGATCGCTACCAGCTGCCTAATCCCATCACCGGTCGTCCAGGCTCAGCGGCTATTTCGGGCGACCGGCTAGAGAGCATCCTGGAATCCGGCTTTCAGACCATTGCTGAGGCCATTCGGGGCAGTGGATTATCGGTAGATAGTCCGCTGCTGTCTCCGCTAGATTTAGAGCAAGGTGTCGTTATGGATGGGAGTGAGCTAGGGGACATGGAAGAGTATGAAATCGATTTCCCTGAGGAGATTTGCTAACGATTCTTGTGATCAGCCATCCTACTTGGGTGGATTTTTTCTAACCCTTTTGCAATAACCTTGTTTTCTAAGCCATATCGTGAGCGATCTACCTAAACCTCCAGACACCCGCACCGAAGCAGCCAAAGCAGCCCGAGAGAGTTACCTTGAGCTGGCGCGACGGGTGATCGGTGAGCCAACTATTGACTACACCCAGCTCTACCAACGGTTCATTCAAAATGAATGGTCCGCGCTTAAGTTGGATGATGAGGTGTCTTTGGCCGCGCTCAAGTCTGGGAAATCGGCGAAAGATGCCTGTATAACATTGCTGCAAAGCCCTTATGTGCAGCATCAGGTCTATGTCAAAGAGGTGCTCAGAGCTACGATGACTCGCTACGCAAAGGCAACCGTGCAGGAGGCTTTGAACCAGTTAAAGGGGCGACGACAGCCACGAATACAGAAACCCCCAGAGTCAGAGTTAGAACGTTAAGTCACGTTCTATGTAACTTTTGGATGAGGCGGTGGCGCTGAAGGGATTGATTGTGGGGCATTCGCCCGAGATTGAACGCTTCTCATAGTTTTGTAAATGGCTGGTTTTATTCAACATACAAGGCCATGCCATAAGCATGGCCTTGTATGTCTAATCCACCCTGACTCGCTTAGTCAGAATCGCCATTACCTCAGTAGGCCGACCCGTGGCTAACGGACGGCTCCAGTCGTTGGGCTCGGCGTAGTTGAGCTTAAACAGTAAGGCAATGGTATTTTGCACCGCGATGAGGCTGCCCAACAGCAGTAACCGCACATCCTCATAGTTATGTTCAGGTAAGGTTACGCTGACAGGCTGATCTGTGGGCACACCTGCGCCCTGGTTAGTATCAATAAACATGGACTCTGATCTCCAATAAACAACGAGGAGGAAACCAGAGACCATAAAATAGCCACCCCGTGCATAGGTGCAATCCGGGGTGGCATCAGGTACATTAAACCTGCGTTTCCAGGCTGCTTGCTCAGCTTGGAGGGCGTATGTCATCGGCATGGTGTTCCCGCACCTGCCGATGGCGCTAAATTATGGGCTCTGTAGTAAGGCCGTGAACAGCCTAAGGCTTAGATTAGCCACACCATCTGACTGAGTCAAGGGGCAATTTAGTCAATGAGTTTAGATTTTTATAGGGGCTGGAGTTCAATCAAAACAGTAGTTTCAAGGGCTATGCTGATCAGTTAATCAGACATAACTGGTTAGCTTCCTTATATAGTCACTTTATGCTGACACCTTTGGTAGATCCCTTCAAAACCCAGGGTTTTAGGTGACTTGAGTTCAGTCGCGTAGGTTAAAAAAGGTGTCAATCCACCTATATGAAATATTCGACCAAAAACTAAATTAAGTAATATTTCTTTGTCAGCATATAGTCAGCCCAATCTTTGTGTTTTGAATATGATGATCCTATCGAGGCTCATCTTGTCAGAACTAAAAGCGTTTCGTTTGAGGAAAACGGATCATGCTGAACAACACGACAGAACTGTTGCAGCAGATTTCAGTGCAACTTAACCAGGTACTGGATCGCAATCAGAATCTGGAGCAACGGGTAGCCTATCTCACTGATCAACTAGATACCCTCTGCGAGAGATTAGATGGTAAGTCTGCTGACCCTTATCCTATTGGCGGTAAAGATAGTGTTGCCAAGATTTTGGGTGTCCAACCTAATTCCGTTAGAAACTATCACCGTTTCTGGCAAAAGGACCTGCATTACACCAAACCCAGCCCTGGTAAAACAGTTTATAATCTCACCCTGATCAAAGACTGGCAGCTCAATCGCAGTAAGCCAGAACTCCACATTAGAGCGGTTGAAGCCTATGCCCGTCATGATCAAAAATTGCGTGCTTAAATTACATCCAAGTTAAAGCCTACTTTTCTTAATACAAACCTTAAGATTTGAACGTGAAAAAGATTCAGATTCCAATATCTGGCAGGGTTTTTGACCCATCGCTGTTACCGACATAATGCCGGTAAATAGTTTCCACCCGGTCGCCAACAATCTCAGCGACTTTTGCTGGGGTAGCCCCACTGGCCAGAGCATGGGAAATAAATGTGGAACGAGTGTTATAAAGCTTGCGGTGGGGCACGCCTGCTCGTTGTAATGTGAGGGTCCATACCCGCTTGCTTAAGTTGTTGTCGTTAATATAGCCCCCTGTTCTCGGTGCAGGAAAAACTAGGGTGCTTTGACCATAATTATTGGGTCTAATACCTAATAGGAGGCTTTGTATTTTTTTGGAAGGATATATGGTGCGAGCCTTGTGCATCTTGGTAGCCCCTCGCGCACTGTCTCGCTTATAACTCTCCCCAATCCAAATTTGAGAGACATCTTCAGCAATTACCCCCCACCGCAAACCAAGGGCCTCCCCCGTACGACAGCCCGTACCAAAGAGAAAACGAATCAGGGGCGTATAGTACCGATAGGCTCTGGACTCGTCCAGGGCACTGATAATGGCTCGGATTTCATCCAGGGTAAAGGGTTGGGGGGACTCCATGGGCGGCACCTTAAATGCCGAAATCATCGCCGTCCATGGATTTTCCTTGAGTAACCCTGACGCAATGCCCCATTCCCATGCAGCATTGATCACTGAGAAGTATTCCGCTGCGCTAATGGGAGAAATCTGAGTCAGCAGATAGTCCCGAAATAATATAGTGGTGCGCTCGGTGTAGTCAGCAGCCAGCTTGGTGCTGGCAAATTTGGCCAGCTTTTTTTCAACATGCTGATATTTTTCCAGAGTTTTAGCGGCCAATAGTTTGGCCTTGGCCTTGGCAAACTCTGCTAGCAATGACTGACCGGTCAGTTCACGGGAGGCCCTTGCCGTATCGCTCCTATATTTCACTAGGCTGGGTTCAAAGTGCCCAGTGGCCATGTCTATCTCGATTTGCCGGGCTTTCATCTCCGCTGCGGCCCGTCCGATGGACTCGTCAATCAGCCCCAAACTGAATTGGTACCGTTTTCCCTGCCACGACCAGCGCAAGGATAAACGCCCATTACGTTCCAGAATAGCTACTGTACCTGCTTTTGCTTTAGATCGGACTGCCATATTCTTTTGCACCAATCTTGCACCAATATCTTACGTTTTTGGTGCAAATTTATCGAATCTGATGCAACTTAGAACACTCTTATGGAGTATCCTAAGCGTCCAAAACTAACTTATATCAAGTATTTCAGAGAATGGACGTACGCCGACTCGAACGGCGGACCTCATCGATGTCAACGATGCGCTCTAACCAACTGAGCTATACGTCCTTAATGGTCTATTAGATTAACATGCTCGTTCCGTCTGGAGCAACGGATTTTAGAAAGATTACGGAAACCGTCAGGGAGGCATTGTCCGCCTGACCATCACGGGAATGACATCTCCCATGGTTATCCAAGCAAGGGTAGAAGACCGAATCACGGGTCCAGCTAAATTCATCTAGGATAAATCAGAATGTAGAGGGCGACTGATTTATGGACTGGCGAGAAGTGGCGGGTAACTGGCTATTAATACCGCCAAACCCAGTGGGGATTATTCATTTTCTGGGGGGTGCCTTTGTGGCGGCAGCTCCTAGTGTCACCTATGGCTGGCTATTGGAAAACCTCTACGCCCATGGCTATGTCATTATTGCCACGCCGTTTATTAATACCTTTGACCACGGCGCGATCGCAACTGAAGTCCTCACCACCTTTGACCAAGCCATGATCTATCTGCGCCGCCAGGTGATCGGCGATCGCTACCTGCCGATCTATGGCATGGGCCACAGTATGGGTTGCAAAGTCCATTTGCTGATCGCCAGTCTTTACAATGTGGACCGGGCTGGCAATATTCTGATTTCCTTTAATAATTACCCCGCCCGCAAGTCCATTCCCCTATGGGAGCAGGTCGTCCAGTTCGTCCCGGACTTTGCCCCAAATTTTGACATTGAATTCACCCCTAGCCCTGGCCAAACCTTAGAACTCGTTCGCGATCGCTACACCGTTGGCCGCAACCTACTGATCAAATTCCGTAAAGACACCATCGACCAAACCTACGACCTCAGCGATGTCCTATACCAGCGGTTTCCCCAGTTGACCGCCATCCAGATTCTCAAAGGAACCCACACCACCCCCATTGCCCAGGATGTGCGCTGGCAGTCGGGCACATCCTTTACCCCACTCGATGCCCTGGGCCAGTTTGTCAAACAAGAATTTTATCGGGATTTGGCCCAGCTCAAGGAAACCGTCATTCAGTGGTTACAGTAAAAACTGGGGTTCGTCAAAGAACGGTCGTTCAGTGGCTACGGTAAAAGCAGGGCTCGTCAAAGAACGGTCGTTCAGTGGCTACGGTAAAAGCAGGGCTCGTCAAAGAACGGTCGTTCAGTGGCTACGGTAAAAGCAGGGCTCGTCAAAGAACGGGCGTGCAATGGCTACGGTTAAAGCCAGGGCTCGTAAAAGAACGGGCGTTCAATGGCTACGGTAAAAGCTGGGGCTCGTAAAAAACGGTCGTGCAATGGCTACGGCAAAAGCTGAGGTTATCGAAAGGCTTATGGTGCAAGGGTTCGGTGAGGAAAATGCACAAAAAAACGGACAGCACCAGCCAATCAAAAATTCAGCCTACGATGGGACGACGTTCCTAGCATTTGCTGTTAGGGTGGATGAATTCTTCTTTCCTACTGTATTTGGCTATACACTATGCTGCTTCGCTTTCTGACGTTAGGGACTGCCGGTCTATTACTGACAGCTACAGGGCAATCGGCCTGGGCCAATGGGTCCACCTATGGGTCCAACTTGATCGCCCAGGCCGATGAGATCGCCATTCCTGAAACTCCAGAGCCAGACGGCATTACCGCCCCAGATCCGCAGCAGACCCCAGATCCGGTGGACGAGATGATCGGGGCCGGTCTGACCCAGTATCAAAATCAGAATCTGGATGGAGCTAAGGGGATATTTGAACAGGCCCTCGCCGCTGCCCGGACCAACGAAAATCTTCCCCAGGAGTCCTTTTCCCTCACCATGTTGAGCCTAGTAACGGTCAACCAAGGGGACTATGCCACCGCCGCCGATTATAGCCAGCAGGCGATCACGGCCTTAGAAAATGTGGATGATCCCCAGTCCACGGTGGTGGCCCTCAATGTATTGGCTCTTTCCACCCAAGCCCAGGGCAATTTTCCCGATGCCATTGTCCACAGCCAAGAGGCCCTTAAGTTAGCCGAAAGCATTGAGTTTGAGGCGGGAAAACTCAATGCTTTGAGCGTTCTGGCCACTAGCTATAGAACGGTGGGCCAATATCCCTTGGCGTTGGATGCCGCCCAGCTGGCGATTCCGCTGGCGCAGTCACAACGCAATGGCCAAGCTTTTCTCAGTGCCCTCAACGTGGCTAGCTCTTCGCTGCTGGGGCTAGGGGACTATGAAACGGCTCTGCTGGCTTCCCAAGATGCCCTGTCCGTGGCCACCGAACTGGACAGTCAGCCGGATCGAGCCCTGGCGCTGAGTAATCTAGGGCTGGCCCAGTATCGCCTGGCGGATTTTGACCAGGCCATTGAGACCCAAACCAAGGCCTTAGAACTGGCGCAGGAAGTGGATGCCTTGGATGTGCAGTTTACGGCGCTGTATGTGCTGGCCCTGGCCCACTATGACCAGGAAGATTTTGATACGGCGATTGACTTTTATCAGCAGCGGCTAGATCTGAGCCGTCAGACTAATGCCGTCGGTGCAGAACTGCAATCGCTGCTGGGCATGAGTTCGGCCTACTTGGATAATGATAAGTATGAAGATGCGATCGCATCCTTTGAGACCCTCCTCGCCCTGGCGGAAGAGCGCGATCAGCCCATATTTAAAAGCCTTAGCCTGGCTGGCCTAGGCTTTGCCAATGTACAACTGGAAAACTATCCCGTCGCCCAAGGGCATCTGGAAGCAGCCCTGACCCTAGCCAAGGAGCTAGGCGATATCGAAGCCGAATATGGTCTCTTAAGTCTGTTGGCTGAAGTTCACCAAGCCCAGAACGACCCCCAAAAAGCCCAAGAATACGCAGCCCAAGCGGCGGCTCTCGAGGCGGAAGCGGCGGCCGAAGCAGCAGCCGCTAATGAGGCGACAGGTGAGACTTTGGATGAGACCCCAGAAAATCCAGAGTAAGGGGTCAGTAAGACTGATGGGGGAACGGCTGCCCCAGTTCCCCCGCCCCTGTTTGAACTATGGGCGCAAAGCTATATATTAATATTCAAAGCTGTTTGAAACATTGTCTTCGAACAGCTTTTTGATGCTATAAATCTTGAATTTTGTATAGAACAGTTGACTAAAATTAGCTGGTGGTCTTCCAGAAAGTTGTACCCCCTACCCTGCGGTCAAAAAAGTTTTGGTCGTCAATGTTGTTGTGACTAATATTGCATCGCAAACTGTAGATGGCAGACCGCTTAGACTTTGTTTTTTTCTGTCCCCAAATCTAGTGATGAATCAAGGAGTGTTAGGTTAAATGGCCCAGGTCATTGTTGGTGAAAATGAAGGTATCGAATCAGCGCTACGCCGCTTCAAGCGTCAGGTGTCCAGGGCAGATATTTTCTCAGATATAAAAAAGAAACGTTATTTCGAAACGCCGATTGAACGGGCCAAGCGTAAAGCCATCGCCCGCCGTCGTAAACGCCGCTTCACCGACAGCAATAGAGATAGCAATAGAACAGACTGATAGCGCAGCCCCCATCCACACCCCATCCACAACAGAGAAGGGGCGTTGAAGTTAATCTTCAACACCCCTTCGCCATAATTAAAGCTTTAGCCTTTAGGTGGCTCTGCCTAGAATAGTGCCAAACCCCTTAAGGGCAAGCAGTTTAGACATAATGTTTTCTGCTATGTCCTAACTGTACTCCAGCCCAAGGGTGAGCAACGTGCGTCAAATCACATATCTTTAGGATTCACATCACACAAGGGCCTCAAACCCTAGGTAAATTACGGATGCAGCATCAATTTAAATTTACTAGTTGCTCAAATTTCATAGAGTTCTAGGGGCAGCCCATCGGGATCTTGGAAAAATGTAAAACGCTTACCGGTGAGTTCATCGAACCGAATCGGTTCCACTGGGATATGGTGACGCTGGAGATGGGCGATGTTGGGCTCCAGATTTTCGACCCCTAGGGCTAGGTGACGTAACCCACAGGCTTCGGGATGAGTGGGGCGTGGGGGTGGAGCGGGAAATGAAAACAGCTCGATCTGGGCAGTGCCCAGGCGGAGGTCAAGCTTGTGGGAGCGTCGCTGCTCACGCCAGGTTTCGCAAATGATGTCGGCACCGAGCAGGTCGACGTAAAAATGCTTGGAGCGTTCGTAGTTGGAGCAAATAATGGCGATGTGATGGATGGCTTTGATTTGCATGGGAATAAGGGGTGGAATGGGGAATGGGGCGGACGGCCCACCTGGGGTGGAACGGAACAAATGCCCGTAATGCCAGAGGGACTGTTAACCCCATTGCAGGGATTATGACCAAAAGCTGACTTTAAAAAACGCCTATGGTCGACGCTTCGTGTTGGATGGTTTTTCGGGTGGTCTAGGCGATTCACTTTCGCCAGCTCCCCTGGTAGATTGGGGGTGGCTGAAGAAATGCTCGGTGCATTCATCCATTAAAACTAACTTGGCAATTACCCCGGTCCATATGTGGCTGGGGTTTCACTTTGTAGGGCTTTCTTTGTAGGGCTTTTTTGGGGGTAGGGTCTTTAAGCTAGATAGCGCTTAGTTTTTTAGCCATAGGGTGGCGTTGTTATCGATGCAGTGGGGCTGCCCATTGGCGGCGGTGGCGCTAAAGGTGTTGAAATAGCGCTGTAGCTTGGGGGTCAGCTCAGGGAAATCAAACAGGCCATCGCCAGCGGCCACCCCAGACCAAAAGTCCTGCAGTCTTGGGGCCACTTGTTCGGCCTCAGACTGGGATAAGCTCAGCGGTTTGCTGGTCAGTAGCTTCACCATGAAGGAAAATGAGCGTTCGGCCATCCACTGGCGGGAGGTGGCTTGTAGGGTGGGCCAGTCGGGGACGGCCTCGATGCGATGGGAGGTAATGTCTAGTCGGTGGCCTGGGGCGGTTGAACTGGCGGTCAGTTCACAGAGGCGATACGGATGGGGATAGCTGACGAGGGAGCCCGTGGTCACTTCGTACAGCTGGTCAGCCTGGGCCACGTCCTGCACATGGAGATGGCCGGTAAACATGACGGGCACATGGGCCGCCTGCAATCGTTCGGTCAGGGCGCTGGCATTGTTCACCATATAGCGCTGTCCCATGGGGCTGCGGGACTGGTGGGGCAAATGTTCTAGGGCGTTGTGGTGCAGCATCACTAGGGTGAGTTGCTCGGTTTGCGGCTCGCTTAATTGCTCCAGCTGCTGATCCAGCCAGTCCAGCTGTTCTGGGTCCAGATGGCCGCTGTAAAAGGGCTCACCATTGGCCTTAAAGCCGTTGGAGTTGAGGCCAATCAGATGCAGACCGTCTAGGAGCTGATGGTGGTAGTAGGGACGGCTGGGGTCGGTATAGCCAAAGCCCTGGTACAGGTTGACAAATTCGTCTAGGGAAATGGTGCGATCGCATCCCCCATACTTCACCACATCATGGTTACCCGGCACCACATACACCGGAAACGGCAGCTGTGCCAAACGCCGCACTAACCACTGATGGTTTTCCCGCTCCCCATGCTGGACCAGATCCCCCGGCAGCAACAAAAAATCTATTTTCACCTGTTCCAGGTGGTCTAAAATCTGCTCAAACGCCGGAATACTCACCTCCACCAGGTGAAACCGCATGGGCGAATCCCAGATGGTATGGGGCAAAGCGATGTGCAGATCGCTCACCACCGCAAAACGAGCCAAAAGAGCCATAGGAGTTGATAAGGTAGGTAAGCCTAGTACCCATCATCGCCTTTTTCGACCATGTCCCGTGTGCGCCAGCATGTCAATCCCCTTAACAATCGCTATAGCACACCGGTAACACCGCCTCCCTGGGCGGACGTATTTGCCAACCCCCACCAGCCTTTACACATTGATATCGGCTGTGCCAAGGGCTATTTCATTCGGGACATGGCCCTAGCCTGCTCAAACTGGAATTTTCTCGGCCTAGAGATTCGAGAGCCCCTAGTACAGCAATGCCTCCAGCAGCGCCATGAATTGGGCCTGGGCAACATGCATGCCCTATTTTGCAATGCCAATAACTCCCTACGGCCCCTGTTAAACAGCTTGCCTCAGCCGCCCCAGCGGGTAAGCATTCAGTTTCCTGACCCCTGGTTCAAAACACGGCATCAAAAGCGCCGGGTCACCCAACCGCAGCTAGTGGCCGACCTGGCTGAGTATATGCCCCAGGGCGGGTGGGTGTGGCTCCAGTCCGACGTGGAAACCGTGGCTGAGGATATGGTGGAAGTCTTTGCCGCCAATGGCCAATTTAAGCGGTTTCTGGAACCGCCCCATCTGCCCCAACCGGGTGCCACCGGTCCATGGCTGGCGAACAATCCCTTGGCGGCCCCCACCGATCGTGAGCGGGTTACCCTAGCCCAAGGTAAACCCGTCTATCGGGCCTTATTTATTAGGGCCTAGGACAAACCGCGAAAAAACCGTCCGTTGGGATGTGCCGCAGGGGCTATTCCGAAATCTTCAGGGTATAGCGATGGCGACCATCTTGATCAAAAGAGCCCACCCACACTTGATACGCCCCCTTGGGAAACGTACCTTGAATTTGGGCATCCCGACTTTGGCGGCTGGCGTTGTCATTACACCAGACGCTGCCATTCGGCCCTTGAATCAATAATGTGGTATCTGCACCACCGCTATCCACGGCAATGGCGAGCTGGCTAAAATCTTGCTCTAGGGTCAACACATGGTCTGGACTAAGGTCAGCATAGCCCAGGCAAAATTCGCCCCGACTATCCCGGCTGACAATATTGGCGAGGCCATAGGAACCCACGGTTTGACCACCCACTTGGGTGGTTGTAAAGCCCACTGCCAGTCTCATTTCAGTGGCGGCTTGGGCAGCGGCCGCTAATACCAAAGGCAGGACAAGACCGGTCAATTTGAAGGCTGTAGACTTAAACATTGTTGACTTAAACATAGTCACACCTCAGGATCACACACAGAAGATCGGATAGCTCTAACCTATCCACTTTCTCAAAGCTATATAGGGCTAAGATGACGCTTTTAAACACTGGTACAACACCGTCCAGTATCAGGATAAAAAACAACAATCTTAATTTTTAGATTGAGCCCCTGGCAGGCCCCTGGAGATCGCTGGCAACAGCCGGTAGAATCGGGTCAACAGCTGCCAGGGATAGCCTAAGAACGAAATTTCTCAGCCTGGAAATGGGCCCCATAGCCTTGGATAGTTTTGAGTTCCGGTAGACGATATGTTAACTGTTTGCTAGTTGTTTTTCTTAAGCTCACTAAAGACTCTGCCATTTTGACCGCCGCTGCGATCGCATCAATCACCGGCACCCCCAGCCGGTCTTCCAACTGTTGCTCCAGTCCGCTCATGCCCGCACACCCCAGACAAATGGCCTCCGCCCCATCTGTATGAATCGCCAGCAGGCTAGCCTCCGTCAACACATCCAACGTAGCCGCCCGATCCTGTTCCGTATCCAACACCGACAGCGTTGTCGTCCGGACCGAAGCGCATCGCGCCGTTAACCCGGTTTTATGCACTGTTTTTTCCACCATGTCACGCACCCGGTGCAGGGTGGTGACCACACTCCACTTAGCCGCCAGCATATTGGCCACATAGAGACTGGCCTCCGCAATGCCCACCACCGGTCTCGCCGTAATCTCACGGGCCGCTTCAATACCCGGATCTCCCCAACAGGCCAAAATAAAAGCATCGGACTCAGTATCTAAAATAATCTGTTCCAAAATGCCGGGAATCGCCAAATATTCATCATAAAAACTCTCAATGGACTCTGGACCAGTCTGGGGCTGCACCGTCACAATTTCAGTCTGGGGAAACTTAGCACCCTGGGCCGAAGCGTTGATATTAACCGTCATCGGTCCACAGGTATTACCATTGATAATTTTGATGCGGCAGGTGGGCAGGTCCATAGGATGGGGGACAATAACATCCCGCCCATTTTGCCTTATTTATCCAGAATTAACCCAGGAGCCTGGCCATCCCATCCTCTCCCCCGGCACCCTCTATTTCCCCGATCTCTCTCCAGTTTCTACCTTACTGATCCGGTTTCACGCCAACCCCAGATGCTGCGCCAGCACCTTCTTTCTGATCACTGGCCGCCAGGTAACCCCAAGCATAGGCCGTGGGGCCAATGGACTGATGGACCGTAAATTCGGTCACCGGCACATAGTAATAGGAGTCAAAATAGGATTCAGATGTGGGCCATTCCACAGGTGTGGGGCTCGTTTCCTTGGCAAACATGTCCACAGCCCATTGCCATCTTTCACCATGCCCTTGCTCATCTTGCAGATCCATCGGGCCGTAAATCGTAATGCCCGGTGGCGGATCCTGCCCCAACGCCCGCACATCCGCCATCAAGGGCGACTTAGGATTTCTGTGGCCCACACCGATGGTATAAACCATGTTGCTAGGGTTGGCACCGGCGGCAAACTGGGTGGCTAACAGGCCCGCCCGCAAATAGGCGTCGTCCCCCGTCAAGGCATGGGCATGGAACAGGCTATGGGTATGGGGGGTGGTCATGGTGCCCCAGCCAATCGGCAACCCTGAGTCGTTCCACTTAAAGCCCGTACGCTCTATATTCTCAATGTCAGCCTTGGCAGTGCGCACCAACGTGTTGATGGCATTTTGTCGGATCGTCTGATCGGTGGGATGCTCAGTCCGGGCATAGACAAATGCAGCGTCACTATGATTGTGGTTATCCCATTCCTTTAATGGAGCATCCGCATTGGTAAAAACGGTGGTGTCGAGGAAAATCCGATGCCATTGCTCATCCCCTGTCAGGCGATAGAGTTCGGCAGCGGCCAGGTTACGCTCATCATGAACCATGGAATATAGGAAAAAATCTGGGTCCTCTGGCTGTTTCGCCAACTCAGCATTGGCCCAGTTCATCGCCCGAATAGCACTTTCTTGATAGGTGTTAGCTAAGGTCTGGTCATAGGCTGCCAGGACATAGGCCGCCCGCGCCGCCACATTGGCATACATGTAGCTAGACCAAATATCTGGACCGTACACCATGATCGTTTGCGACTCTTGCCAACTCCCTTCTGGCCGCAGGGGATGTCCGGAGGATTCGATGCCACCGGAGACGCCACCCGCCTCATTTTGGAGACGGCGGAACACATCCAACCCCCACAGAGCTTCATCCACAATGTCCGGCAAATTGTTGCCAGATTCAGGCAGGTTGAGGCTGATATCGTTAAAGTACTCTGGATAAAGCTCCACCAGCTCTAGAAATGACCGACTGACCGACAGGTGTGAAATGCGCCGATCCCAGTCGCCTGCATCCATCCAACCGCCCCAAGCCTCTGGCACTTTCTCCTCAGTCCGGGTGGCCATAAGGGCTTCAAAAGAATCAAGGGCGTCCCGATAGTTGAATCCCATTTGGGTATCCATCAGGGGCACGGTGGAACGATAAATCTCCACCCCATCATCGGGATGAAATGGCCGGGGACGCTCATAGTCGGTGTAGGGCTGCTCCAGGGCAATGCCGCTGCGCTGGTGGTACATCCCCCGCGCCGACACATAAAACGCATTCCGCCAGGTATGTTCGCCAATTTCAAATTCATAGGAGGTGCCCACTCCGTCCACATAGACGCGGTACCGCCCCGGCGTGGAAAATTGGCTGAAGTCCATCATGAACACGTCGGTGTCATTATGGTTTCTGCCGCGCTTATTTTTCTCGTCAGCCGCTTGGGAGAGGGTGATTTTCCCGGCATAGACTTTCTCCCCCGTAGCCGTGTCAATCAACCAGAATGCTTTGCCCGCTTCGTAGCTCAGGCCACCCCCATGGCCCATCCAGGTGGACAAGAACGCCACCTTGGCTACGTCATCCGGATCAAAGCCTAGGTGGGATACCTGCACGGCTTCACTGCGGGTTTGTTCGGGTTGATAAACAAACTCAGTATCCTGGAGAAAATTATCGGCAAAGCTGAACCGATAGACTTCGCCGGGGACCAGGGCTGCTGGCAGCTCTAGAAATACGGTGTGCACCATGGGCCACTCAAAGTCCCACGGTCCTGTTTGGGCCATGCCATCGATTTTGCTTTTGCGATAGACCTGGCTGGGGTGAATCTTGTCCCCATCCGCAGTCCTGATTTGGTAACGGCTTAAATCATCGGCACAGTTCGTATCGAGCTTGGAGCCTAGGTATTGATCGGGTAGTAAAATTAGCCCTGGGTCTCCCGGAACGACCTGCCCTAAGGCTTTTCCATTGCGAAATGTCCAACCTTCTTTGCCCTTAACCACGTCACGGGGATGTGCCTCATAGGCCACTTGCTTACCCCGCACCACCTCACCAGTTTCTATCCGTAACGCCACTACGTTTTCACTGACGGTATAAATGTAGGGAACCGGCAGGCGGGTCTGATCACTATCGTTGGTCGAGGCGACGTTAACTAGGCCCAGACTATGGTTAGAGGAGGGCTGAGAGTTACACTGGCCAACGTTGGTCCAACCAAGAAGAAAAGAGAGGAGGCTTTCTAACATCTGCGTACCAGGGAGACGACTGGGAACGGTAGAACTAAGCGATCAATGTCTGATTTTTCTCTGGAAAGTTCCCTATTTTTTATGAACCCTACGGCATGACCAAAGCCAAAGTCTTCACAAACTTCACCCATGCCCCGTGTAACCGTCCCACAGACAATGTTCTCTCTGTATTCACCATGACGAGGGCAACAGGGCTATGCTCACCGCCGCCAATACAAGACCAGGGAAAAAGACACCCTAGAGAAAATATTCGACATTTTTTGAATAGTGTTTGAGTAAACGTGTTGTTAGTAACATTTACCTGCGCCCATTGGCATGGCCTGATAATACGCCCATTAACGATCCTGAACCCTGAGGACAGTTCCTCGATCTGCTAAAGTGACTGTTCAGGCAAGCATTTAGCGACTTCAAGCACAAGCGAGCTGAGCGTTATGAATCCAAATCTATTGGCCAGATTACGCAGTATTTGTCACGATGAAGCTGAGTTGGAGCAGATCCAAGCACTCTTAAGTGAAGAATTTCAAGCGTTGGAACTGCAGGTTCATCACGCTCATTGTCAAATTGATCAGCAGCAAACGTTATTCCGACTGATTACTCGGCTCCGGGAACCCCTGGATCTAGAAAGCATTTTTAAATTGACTGCGGCTGAAGTCCGACAACTTCTGTCGGCAGATCGGGTGGGGATGTTTCGTTTCCATCCCGATACGGGCTGGAATGATGGGGAATTTGTGTCTGAGGATGTGGACCCTGAATTTGATTCTGCGATCGCAAAAAAAATCCACGATCACTGCTTTGGCGATCAGTTTGCCAGCCATTACCAGGAAGGTCAAATCCAGAACGTCACAGATATTCATGATGCCGGGTTGAGCGATTGTCACATCCAGATCCTGGCCCAATTCCAGGTACGGGCAAATCTAGTGGTGCCCCTGTTGCAAGGTCGTCACCTGTGGGGGTTGCTCTGCATTCATCAATGCCGCGCTCCGCGCCAGTGGCAGGAAACAGAAATCGAGTTCGTCCGACAGATTGCGAGTCACCTGGCGGTTGCCCTCCAGCATGCGGAACTATGGGCAGACCTACAAGCAGAAGTGGTCGAACGCCAGCAGGCTGAGCAACGGGCCCAAGAGCTAAACCGAGGATTGCAACAAGCCATTATAGAACTGAAGGCGGTCAATCAAGAACTGGAAGCCTTTAGCTATTCCGTTTCCCATGACTTGCGGGCCCCCTTACGCAGCATTGATGGCTTTAGCCAGGCCCTGCTAGAAGACTGCCTAGAAAACTTAGACGAAAACGGCCAAAACTACTTACACCGAATTCGCTCGGCCACCCAGCGCATGGGAGCATTGATCGATGATTTGATCACCCTATCCCGCGTGACCCGCAACGATATGCACAAAGGAGCGGTTAACCTGAGCCAATTAGCCCATCGCATTTGCCGGGATTTACAACAAGCGTCTCCAGAACGGCAAGTAGCGTGGGAGATCCACCCGGAAATGGTGGCCTATGGGGACCGCCCCCTGCTACAGGTAATGTTGGATAATTTGTTGAATAATGCCTGGAAATATACCTCTAAGCAGCCCCACCCTGAAATTGAGTTTGGGGTAATTATTCAGGAGAATGGTATGACAGCTTACTTTGTGCGCGATAATGGAGTGGGTTTTGATATTTCCTTTGTCGATAAATTATTTCACCCTTTTCAGCGATTGCACGGTATGCATGAATTTTCTGGCAATGGCATCGGTCTAGCCACTGTGCAACGCATTATCCATCGCCATGGGGGACAGGTGTGGGCTGAAGGAATATTAGAGCAAGGGGCCACCTTCTACTTCACGTTGCCAGAAGAGGACGTTTAAGCATGAGCGGACAGGTTGATCATAAAGTCATTCTCTTGGTAGAGGATAATCCCGATGATGAGGCTTTAACCATCCGTGCCCTCAATCGCAACCATATTGGCAATCAGGTGGTCGTGGCCCATGATGGCGTCGAAGCGCTCGATTATCTTTTTGCCACCGGACTGTATGCGAACCGAGATACCAGCCTCAAGCCCGCTGTGATTTTACTGGATCTCAAGCTGCCCCGTCTGAACGGTTTGGAAGTGTTACGCCGCTTACGAGGGAATGACCTGACAAAACTTTTGCCCGTGGTGATCTTAACCACGTCCAACGAAGAGCAAGATTTACTCGATAGTTATAACCTGGGATGTAATAGTTACATTCGCAAACCAGTCGATTTTCTCCAGTTTTCCGAAGCCATCCGGCAGCTGGGGATGTACTGGTTACTGATGAATCAATCCCCGCCGACTTAGGAAGGTAATTGCCTGTGACTGCCCATCTGCGTGTTCTGGTTGTAGAGGATGTAGAAGACGACTTGCTTTTGACGTTGCGGGCGCTACGTCGTGGTGGCTACACCCTGGATTACCTCCGGGTAGAAACGCCAGAGGAAATGCAATCGGCCCTTGATCACCAAGATTGGCACTTGGTAATTGCTGATTACACCTTACCTAAATTTAGTGCCATAGCGGCGTTAAAACTGTTGCAGGCTCACCAGCAGGATCTTCCTTTTATCATTGTTTCCGGCACCATTGGTGAAGAGACAGCAGTTGCTGCCATGAAAGCAGGGGCCCATGACTACATTCTCAAAGGGAATCTTGCCCGGTTAGTGCCTGCCGTTGAGCGAGAATTAAGGGAAGCGGAAGAACGACAAAAACGACAGCAAGCAGAACAGGCTTTGCGGGAAAGCGAAGCCGCGCTGCGACAAAGCCAGCACCAATATCAATCCCTAGCAGAAACCTCCCCCGTTGGCATTTTTCGGACGGATACCCAGGGAAATTATGTGTATGTGAATCGGCAATGGTGTGACATGACCGGGCTGACATTTGAGCAAGCCCGCCAAACAGAGAGTCTTACCCACGCCTTACATCCAGACGACCGTGACCATGTAGTGCAGGCTTGGCAAGCCGCCCTGAAAAAAGGACTGCCGTTTCGGTTAGAGTATCGATTTCAACGTCCCAATGGCACGATTACTTGGGTCTTTGGGCAGGCAGTGCCGGAGCGCAGTAATGATGCAGATGTCTTGGGGTATGTAGGGACTATTACTGATATTAGCGATCGCAAATTCGCCCAGCACCAAGTCCGAGAACAAGCCGCACTTTTAGATGTGACCACCGATGCCATTCTGGTACGAGGCATGAATGGCATTATATCATTTTGGAATAAAGGGGCTGAAACCCTCTATGGTTGGTCTGCAGAGGAAGCCCTCGGCCAAGATGCCGATCAGTTGTTGTATGCAGATGAACCCGATGATGAAGAAATTTACCAATCTTTGATGCGCGAAGGCAGTTGGAAGGGTGAGCGCAAACAAGTGACACAGACGGGGCAAGCCATCACAGTCATGAGTCGATGGACGTTAGTCACCGATGAGCAAGGCCAGCCCAATGCAATTTTGACCGTCAATACCGATATCACCCAGGCCAAGCAATTAGAATCTCGCTTTTTGCGCGCTCAACGATTAGAGAGCATTGGCATCCTTGCCAGCGGGATTGCCCACGATCTCAACAATATTTTGACGCCCATCTATGGTGTGGCCGATCTCTTGCCATTACAGTTACCTGATGTGGACGAAGTCATCCAAAATGAGTTCGAAATCTTGAAAAACAGCGCCAAACGAGGGTCTCAGATCATTAACCAGATGCTCTTGTTTGCCAAAGGCGTAGAGGGTGACCGGTCGCTCCTATCCATCAGATATTTAATTAAAGAAATCAGGAGCTTTGTCCACAATACATTTCCAAAATCCATCGAGATTGCGGTGGATTTGCCTAAAAATATCGATTCTGTAAAAGGTGATGAGACCCAACTCCACCAAGTGTTTATGAATCTCTTTGTCAATGCCCGTGATGCCATGCCCGATGGTGGAAAATTAACCATATCGGCGATGAATCTACAGCTTGATCGGGCTTTTGTCTCCAGTCATCTAAATGTAGAAGCAGGCCCCTATGTTGTTGTCACGGTTGCCGATACCGGCACTGGCATACCGTCGGATAAACTAGCTTACATTTTCGATCCGTTCTTTAGTACAAAACAGGCCCATGGAGGGACTGGATTGGGGCTATCCACGGTTCATGGCATCATTCAAAGTCACGGTGGATTTATCACCGTCGATACCGAGGTCGGCCAGGGCACTCAATTTAGGGTGTACTTGCCCGCCATTGAAGCAGAAGAGATAGTTGAGGCAGAAGTCCTTTCGTTTCCCCTGAGCAAAGGAGACGGAGTCTTAGTCGTAGATGATGAAGCCCCCATTCGTGAAATTGCCCAAAGAATTTTAGAAAGTCATAACTATAAGGTGATAGTAGCAACGGATGGGATAGATGCCATCGCCCAATATACTAAGCATCAAAGCGACATCAAGGTTGTTTTGATGGATATGACGATGCCTTCCTTAGGGGGGGCAAAGGCGATCCAAGTTATGCAAAGAATTAACCCTGAAGTAAAGGTGATTGCGGTCAGTGGTTTACCCAGTAATGAGAAAATTGCATTATCCCTGGGGGAAAACGTTAAAGCCTTTCTCCCCAAACCTTATAATGCGACTGACTTGCTAAGCACTATCCCTACTGTACTTCAGCCTGACTCCACAGTCGGTTAAACCTAGGCTATTCGTGCCCAGGGACCGATTGACCAACGAATACCTAGGTCCATGCGGTGGACGATTTTGTTACTCAATAGTTAATAGTTAGTGAAGCATAGGAAAAGCCGATCGGGTAAACCGATCGGCTTGCACAGTCAATTAGAATGGATCAACTCAGTCAGCTAATTTATTGACAACTGAGCCGACTAAATGATGATTAAACAAACTGGAAGTCTGCTCCTAGAACAACGTTAGTGGTGTCTTGGACAACACCAATCAAGTCGCTCTTGTAGTAGATGGCCGTGTCATTAGCAGCGGTTCCACCGAAGTTCAAGGTCTTGTTGAGGGAGTAGTCGCCAATGCCACCACTCACCTGGAATTTGTCACCTTCGGCATGGTAGAAGTCCTTAATGGTGGCATAGCCTGCACCGAGGTAGAAGGCCTGGGAAGAATCTCCTAAAATAAAGGTATCTGCTCCATCGCTGACTCCCTGGACTCCAGGTGTTGAGGTGCTGAAGTCACCGGACAGAATATCGTATTCGCCTGTGGTGCCGCCGTAGCCGTTGAGACGGTCGTTGCCGCTGCCACCGACGAGGGTATCTGTCCCAGCTGCGCCCAAGATGTAGTCATTACCTGCATAACCAGAGAGGTAGTTGTCGCCTGCGTTACCCGTAATGCTGTTGCTGAGGCTGTTGCCGTAGCCATTGATGTTGCCAGCCCCAGTCAGGATCAGTCGCTCAACGTTGGCACTGAGGGCCTCGGTAATCGATGCTCTAACCGTGTCATAGCCAGCCCCGGCGGATTCGTTAACGGTATCGCCAACATTCTCGACGTAGTAGGTGTCGTTGCCGGTGCCACCATGCATAGAATCAGCGCCCGTACCGCCGTTCATGATGTCGTTGCCTGCGTAGCCGTACATAAAGTCATTGCCTGCGGCCCCCCAGAGGTAGTTGTTACCGCTGTTGCCGGAGATGCTGTTGTTCAGCGCATTTCCGTAGCCGTAGTTATTGCCAGTCCCGGTTAGAATCAAGCGCTCAACATTGGTGCTCAGGATTTCTGAGATCGAGGATCTAACGGTATCGTAGCCAGCCCCGGCGGATTCGTTAACGGTATCGCCCACATTCTCGACGTAGTAGGTGTCGTTGCCGGTGCCACCATACATGGCATCAGCACCCGTACCACCGTTCATGGTGTCGTTGCCTGCGTAGCCGTACATAAAGTCATTGCCTGCGGCCCCCCAGAGGTAGTTGTTACCGCTGTTGCCGGAGATGCTGTTGCCCAGTGAATTTCCGTAGCCGTAATTATTGCCAGTCCCTGTTAAAATCAATCGCTCAACATTGGCGCTTAAGATTTCTGAGATGGAGGAATAAACGGTGTCGTAGCCAGCCCCGGCGGATTCGTTAACGGTATCGCCTACATTGTCGACAATGTAGGTGTCGTTACCAGTACCACCGTACATGGCGTCAGCACCGGTGCCGCCGTTGAGGTAATCATTGCCTGCGAAGCCATACATTCTGTCGTTGCCTGCGTAGCCGTACATAAAGTCATTGGCATTGGTGCCATACAGACTGGGACGATAGATGAAGGGAAAACCGTTGGTGGTGCTGTTGTCGTTGTAATTGCTGCCGTAAACGTTAGCCATGTCTTTTTTCTCCGGGTCAACTAAAGAGTGATTATCAAGTGGTTGGAAGTAGTAGCCATGTTGTGTTGGCTGTTTTCCGTCCGTTCAGTGGTCACTCATGGAGCTAAGCCTGGTTTTATGCAAAAAAATGATTTTTTTTGAAACGGGATGATAGCTAACGGCTACAGCCTTTGTTGTGAAAGGCTTAATGGATTTTTTAAAATAGTGCTTAATGGCTTTAATACTGGAGTTCCAGGATATGGATCATGGGTGTTGCGGATCCTGAGGATGATTTAGCCTAAAAAAACTGGCCCAGGGCCTTTTTGATCGATGGCTGCATCGTGTAAATCAGCAACGGCGAAAATTTATTGCATTTTGCATAAAAAATGATCGATTTTAATGAGTTGGGGGGAAAGGGGTCGATAATCTTGAGGACATCTATATGAATATGCCAATCAAACTTCGTCAATATCGCTTATGGAATCGCATTTTAATCAGCTTATTCTGACTCTTCAGGGTCAATCATCTGAGATGGATGAGGATACCTGTTCTGAGCTAGTGGATATGATGATGCGATCGCGAAAAGTAGGTCGTCCCCCCCGAGGTCAACCCCTCGCAGGGATTTATAAGGAAATTTGCGATCGCATCCGCCACCAGCTCACCCAGCTACTCCAGGACTGCATCGCCAAAGGACTGCTCCAGCCTGACCCCACCTGGGGTTATCAGCTACGCACCCAAGCCACCCAGGAGGCCCTAACCGACCCGCTGCTCAAGGGCCTTGCCCTCGAAGCCCAAAGCCAGCCTCACCCCAGTAGCCTGCGGCAGCATGCCCTACTGCAGCTGGTGGAGGCCATCCGCGCTTGTGGTCGCCTAGCTCGGCCACATCGAGCCAAGTTCACCCCATCGTTTTACACCCTGTTGTACGAGGAGGCCGTCAACCGCACCCTGGTGTACGTTTGTCAAAAGATTGACACCTATGACCCCCATCGGGGCCAGTCCCAAAAGTTCATGAACTGGGTGAATTTTCGTTTGGACCGCATGGTGATTGAGTGCCGTCGTCAATTTAGCGATCGCAATGCCCAAGAACTACCCAACCTGAACGATCTAGAACGGCTATCCCAGCCAGAACCTCCATCCTCCCTGGCCAATGATGTCCGAGACTACATCGCCAATGACCCGGAGGATCTGTTCAAATCCACCCACATTCGCAAGCGTCCCGATGCCAACTTTCAGACCATTGCCCTAGCCCGATTTGCCAATCAAAGCTGGGAGGAGATTTCCACCCAGTTGGAGATCAAAATCCCCACCCTGAGTAGTTTCTTTCAACGCTGTTGTGATAAATTTTCTGACCGGTTCCAAGAGCTGATTTAACGTTTTCTAAGCCCTGGTTTTTATTGTCTACTTTGGTGGGCGCGTTCTACAAATTTTCAATCTTTTCTGTGCGGTTTTGGTGGGCGATGCCCACTCTACAAATTTTCAATCTTTTTCGTGCGGTTTTGGTGGGCGATGCCCACCCTACAATCTTTCAATCTTTTCTCTGCGGTTTTGGTGGGCGATGCCCACCCTACAAACAAATTTTCAATCTTTTCCTTTTGATTTTGGTGGCGGTACCCACCCTCCGGGATTTACCCCTTTTCCCCTTTTCCCCTTCCTTCCCACTGTTCAGCAAAAGAGACCGGCCATGACCTTATCCCTGACTGACTTTACGGTTCCCCTTACCTTAGAACCACACCACCAAGCGGAACAATTTCGGAAACATCAGACATCTGCCCAAAAGGGTAAACAAGTTTATCTCAATACTCTGGCGATTTATGCCACTCAGTTTTACCTGGAATGCCTAGGCTATGAGCTGGATGTAGCCGCCAGTGATGGTTTAAACCCGGTGCAGCAGATGTTGCTGGGCACAGCGGCCCTGGCGGTAAAAGGCTATGGTCAGTTGGAATGTTGCCCCATGGTGGATGGAGAAATGGAGTTTGCGATCGCACCCGAACTGCACCAAGACCGCATCGGCTATGTCGCTGTCCATCTGGACCCCAGCCTCCGCACCGCCACAATGCTAGGATTTGTGACCGAGGCCGCCGACCGAGTCACCCTCTCCCAACTGCAACCCATGGCAAATCTTACCGGGCTACTCACCCCCAGTTTGGCGCAACAGGCAAACGAACAGCTGACCCAGCTCAGTGACTGGCTACAAGATCGGGCCGACGACACTTGGCAAGCATTAGATAACTTTATCAACCCTGCCACCGTTGCCTTTAGAAGCCAAACCACCGAGCCCACCGAAACCACCGAGCCCACCCCCACAAACATCATTGCCCGCAGCAAACGCATTAGCCTCAACGACCATGACATCACCCTGGCCGTTGGCCTCCTACCCCTGGCGGACAACCAAACCGAAATCCAGGTCCAGGTGTACTCCGGGCAGGCCCAAACCTATCTCCCCCCCCAGTTGCGCCTGGTGGTCCAAGATGCCGACAATCTAGACGTGATGCAAGCCGAGGCCCGAGCCACGGAAGCCATCCAGCTAAAATTTACCGGCACCCCCGGCGAACAATTCAGCCTCAAACTGGCCCTCCAAAACGCCAGCATCGCCGAGAGGTTTGTCATCTAAACCCATGGCAGAGAAACTCGTCACCCTAAAACTAGAAGGAGATTGGGAAACTAACGGCTTCCACGTTCTCCTAGAAATTGGCCAAGACGGCGCGCGCCCCGATATCGAAGCCATTGGCACCCTCCCCCCCAATCCGGCCCTGCTCCAACAGCTGCAGGATTGGCAACAGAGCTATCGTTTACTCGATGCCCCATCTCGCATTAAGCCCTTAGAAATCACCTACGTGGGGTCGCTGCACACGGTGGAAACCTGCCATCAGGAGGCCGAAAAACTCGGTAATCAACTCAAATCCTGGCTGCGGTCCGCCCCCTTTATGCCCATCGATCAACCCCTGCGGGAAGAACTCAGCCCAACGGATACCGTGCGCCTGGTGATTCGCACCACCAATCCTCACCTACAGCATTTGCCCTGGCATCTGTGGGATCTGATCGACCGCTATCCCCAGATTGAGCTGGCCTTGGGTACCCCCACCCTCAAACGCCTAGCAGAACGACCCGTCCATCACTCAACGGTCAAGATTCTGGCCATTTTAGGCGACAGCAGTGGCATTGATACCGTCGCCGACCGCCAGCTCCTAGCCTCCATCCCCGGTGCCGAGGTGACATTCCTCGTCGAACCCCAGCGCCAACAGATTACCGATCAACTGTGGGAACAACCCTGGGATTTACTTTTCTTTGCCGGTCATGGCCGCACCGAAGCCGGAGCAGGCAAGATTTTCATTAACCCCCAGGAAAGTCTCACCCTAGAAGAACTGAAATACGGTCTCCGGGAGGCCGTTCGCCAGGGCCTACAGCTAGCAATTTTCAACGCCTGTGATGGCCTCGGTTTAGCCAACGCCTTAGCGCCCCTAGGATTACCCCAAATGATCCTCATGCGAGAGCCCATCCCCGACCAGGTGGCCCAAACCTTCCTAAAATACTTTTTAGACGCCTATGTGACCGGCGAATCTCTATACCTAGCCGCTCGACAGGCTCGAGAACGACTCCAGGGTCTGGAAGACCGCTTCCCCTGCGCCAGTTGGCTACCGATCATTTTTCAAGTCAATCCGGTGCTGCCCCTGCGGTGGTCCCAGCTCACGGTGACCACCGCAGGGGCCAATCCATCGACTCGCTCCGCCCTCAGACCGTTACTCAAACCATCGGTGGGCGGCCACCTCCCCCTCAAAACCCTACTCACCCTCAGCGCCGTCGTCACGGCCAGTGTCGGCATCCTACGCTGGACCGGCGTGCTCCAGCGTCCAGAGTTAGCCGCCTACGACCAGCTCATGCGCCAGCAGCCTGCCCAAACCGTGACCCAGCGAGTGTTGATCGTTGAAGCGACGACGGAAGATGTCAATACCTACGGCTATCCCCTACCGGATCAGGTGTTGGCCCAGGCCATAGACCAGCTCAGTCCCCACCAGCCACGGGTGATTGGTCTAGATATCTTTCGCCCGGAGGCCACACCGTCCAATCCCCTAGGACAACGCTTCCAGGAAAATAATGTAGTCGCCCTGTGCAGCTTTGGCCAGGCCGGGGGGGGTAACCAAGCTGGGATTGCCCCTCCTCCGGAATTACCTGAAGAACAGGTGGGGTTTAGTAATGTGGTGATTGATCCGGATGGCATTCTCCGACGCCAGCTACTCTTTGCCCAACCAGACACCACCAGTTCCTGTACCAGTCGCACCTCCCTAGCCATGCTCACGACCCTACATTACTTAGATGTCCAGGGCATTCAGCTAGAAAATCTAGACCACCAGCGTCTGCGACTCGGGGCGGCCACCCTCGCCCCCATGGGCACCCGCAGTGGAGGCTATCAACACATTGATGATCGAGGGTTTCAGATACTGTTGCGGTATACCCATGCACCGGTGGCCCAGCGCATTACCCTGTCTGAATTAATCGGTGGGGAGGGGGACCTAGAAGACTTGACTGACCATGTCGTCCTCATGGGTATGAGTGCGCCCACATCCAACCCAACAGATTATTTTCTAACCCCCATGGGGACGACGCAATGGACCCAAACGAAAGTACCTGGCAAAGTACCTGGCATTGATATCCATGCCCAGACCATTAATCATCTTTTAGCCGCTGCCTTGGATGAGCAAGCTTTGTTAAAAACTATGCCTGCTATGGTCGACTGGCTATGGATTGCAGGATGGACGTTGATCGGCTGCGGACTAACGGTTAAACGACGGCCCTGGATTCTGTGGCTCTTGGGTTTGGGCATAGGGACGTTGGCACTGTATGGCATTAGTTTTTGGCTATTTACCATCGGGCTGTGGGTGCCCCTAGTGCCCGGTGCCCTGGCTTTAGTGGGGGCCGCTGGCGGGGCCGCTGTCATCCCCCAGGGACAAAAGACGAGCCCCCAAAAAGCAGACTAAAAACTACGACAAAAGCCCCACACCCCAAGCAAAGCCAATGCCAATTCCTGAAAGCTCACTGAAACCATCGTAGTTACAACTTATACGAAGAGGGAATCTATCCTATGTCTCGACTATCGTATTTAACTAATAAATACCTGATTAGCTCTGTCACTGCCCTCATCACGGCCCTCAGTGCGTTACTGACCATGGGGTTACCAGGGCTGGCCCTACAGTACAATCCACCCAACCGGGGAGCCCCCTCAAATACCTGGGATGCAGGCAGCCGCACAGGTCCCTGTGGCGATCTCACAGCGGTCCAGCCCACGGAAACTAACTGGGGGGAAACCCTCAGGTCGCACCCCACCTTTGGTATCTATGTATCTGAACCCGCCACCAACCTGACCTTTGAACTCAAGCATGAGGGCTCCCAAGAGATCCTTCACCGGGTAACGTTTGAGCAATTAGACGGACCAGGCATGAGTCTCTATACCTTGCCAGACTCAGCGCCAGCCCTAGAACCTGACCAGCATTACCGCTGGCAGGTCAGTCTTGAGTGCGAACAATTTAACACCGTCCATATTCAATACAACGATTCCCGAGCAGCGGGCGGCATGATCATACGTCGGGTGGCTAGCGACGAACTGCAGGCTCATTTAGCCACCACCACCGACGCCGATAAACCAGCCCTATTAGGGGCCAATGGCTTTTGGTATGACATGGTCCATACCCTGTTGATACAGCAAGTCCAACAGCCAGAAACAGAACAGTGGACCGATGCCTGGCAACGTGTTTTATTGCACCCCATGGTACAGCTCAATACCCTGATGGAGGCCACAGTTGTGGATGCCTGTTTAGTCCCTAAACCACTGTCAGAGTGAAGGAGGCTTTAATTTTAAATTCTAATCTGCCTCCTCAAACGGTCCTTTAAATTCACGGAGTTTTCTCCCATGCTGCCAGTCGCCCTCCTTGCAGTTACCCTTCAGCCCAGTGCCCTACCTGCTGAACAATCCATAGAGCCTACGGTTCCTAGCGTGCTAGCTCCATCAGGCCAACCGTTGTTTAGCAATGGGACTAGGCCGCCCCTGCTAGCGCAGTCGATCACCCCCGCTGATGCGGGCACAATTGTTACCCCGAATGGCAACCAAATTGACATTACTGGGGGACAGGTTTCCGGTGATGGGGCCAACCTGTTCCACAGCTTCCAACAGTTTGGTCTGAGTGAACAAAAGACGGCTAACTTTGTTGCCAATCCCGAAGTGCAGAATGTATTGGGCCGAGTATTGGGGGGAGATGCCTCCTATATCGACGGCATTTTACGCATCAGCAACAGCGATGCCAATCTGTATCTGATCAATCCAGCAGGCATTCTCTTTGGTCCAAATGCCCGATTAGATTTGACCAGCAGTTTTACCGCAGCTACTGCCGATCGCATAGGGTTTGGCAACAGCTGGTGGGAGGGCTCAGGCACCAGCGACTACGGGCAACTGGTGGGGGACCCTGACCAGTTTTCCTTTAGAACTTTCCAGCCGGGCAGTGTGGTGAATCTTGGCGACTTAGCCGTTGGTGAAAACCAGGACCTGACGTTGCTGGGGGGTAATGTGGTGAATACCGGCAGCGTCTCTGCCCCCGGTGGACGCCTCACCCTGGCCTCCATCACCGGTCCCCAGACGGTGACCCTGGGAGCGATGGAGGGTCTCCTCACCATGGAGCTATCTCCAGAAGAGATTGATTTCACCCTCTCACCCTTGTCTCTTCCCCAGTTGCTAACGGGGGGCAACATCAATGAAGACAGCGGTTTAGTGGTTTCTCCCGATGGCACGGTGTCACTCCAGGGAGTGACCATGCCAGAAGATGGGGGAACTACTGCAGTGGCAGGGGATGTGGCCGCTCGTGCAGGGGGCGAAGTCAATTTATTGGGTCCTCGGGTGGCTTTGGTGGGGGCTACCGTGGATGCCTCTGGGATAGACGGCGGCGGGACTACTCGTGTGGGCGGTGGCTATCAGGGAAATGACAATGTTCCGAATGCGGCCCAGACCTATGTCAGTGCAGATTCAGTCATTCGTGCCGATGCCCTCAGCAACGGCGATGGTGGTCAGATAATTGTGTGGGCTGATCATACCACTCAATTTTTAGGTGAGATTACGGCACGCGGTGGGGCCAGTTCTGGTAATGGTGGCTTTGTTGAGGTATCTGGCAAAGAAAACCTGGCGTTTGTTGGCGATGTAGATGTCAGTGCACCGGCAGGGATTAATGGCCTACTACTGTTGGATCCCCAAAGGGTTGTGATTGGTGCCAATGGTGCAGATAACGCTGAGCTAGATGATGGGGAAATTTTTGCCAGCGATCCAGGCGGTACCTTTAATATATCCAGTGCCAAATTAGTCGAAATCTTAAACAACGGCGATGTGACCATTGCTGCCAGTGAGACCATCACCGTTGAGACCGACATTGATGCCTCTGGGAATGCCAGTAACAACGGTTTGACACTGACCTCTGATTTGATTGCCCTCAATGCTTCAATAATGACGAATAATGGCGATCTTACGTTTGTTGGCCCCGTGTTTATTGGTAACAATCTGGCTCTAAATACGGGCGGTGGCGGTGGCGATATCACCTTCCAGGACACCTTAAATGGCGTCGAAAATAGCTATGATCTAACGCTATTTACAGGGACGGGCGACATTCAGTTTCAAGATGCGGTCGGTGTTTTTAGAAATATCCCAGGAAGCAGTGCCCTGACGTTTCAAATTGCTGATATCAATCCTGATGGCAGTTCCTCTGCGGGGCCATTTACGCCCATCGGTGGCCTGGTGTATTTTGCCGCCGATGACGGCATTGTGGGTAGAGAACTCTGGCGCAGTGATGGCACCGAGGCTGGGACGTTGCTGGTGCGCGATATTTACCCCGGGACAAATAGCTTTGGCAATGCCAACAGTTCGTCTCCCGGTGAGCTCACCAATGTTGATGGGACGCTGTTTTTTACTGCTGAAGATGGTGCTGTGGGTAGAGAGCTTTGGCGCAGTGATGGTACAGAAGTTGGCACCCAGTTGGTGCGAGATATTTACTCAGGTGTCGATGGATTTGATCGTCCCAATGACTCATCTCCGTCAGAGTTGATTAACGTCGACGGGACTCTGTTTTTTACTGCTAAAGATGGTGCTGTTGGCATAGAGCTCTGGCGTAGCGATGGTACCGAAGCTGGCACCCAGTTGGTACGGGATATTTATACTGGAGTGAATGGAGTGGGTGCTCCCAATAGTTCCTCTCCTTTAGAGCTAACCAATGTAAATAATACGCTATTTTTTAGAGCTAACAATGATGTCTTTGGCAGAGAACTCTGGCGCAGTGATGGCACCGAAGCTGGCACTCAGCTAGTACGGGATATCTATGCTGGAATAGATGGATTTGGTAATCCTAACAACGCCTCTCCAGAGGAGCTGACTGATGTCAATGGGACTCTATTCTTTACGGCTGTTGATGGGGTTAATGGCAGAGAGCTTTGGCGTAGTGACGGTACCGTAGTAGGCACTCAACTGGTGGCCAATATCAAACCGGGAGATAGTGCATTTGATGGTCCGACTGTTTTGACTAATGTCAATGGCACCTTGTTCTTTACGGCTGATGACGATGTCAATGGACGAGAGCTTTGGAGTAGCGACGGGACTGGGCCAGGCACTCAACTGGTAGCCGATATTAATCCAGGAGGAGATGACGCCTTTGAGACCTCATTTTCTACTTCGGATCGGAATGGGCTGCTAACCAATGTCAATGGGACGCTATTTTTTACAGCAGATGATGGCACCAATGGACGAGAGCTTTGGAGTAGTGATGGCACCGGGGCAGGCACTCAACTGGTGGCTAATATTAATCCAGGTGTTAGCTCATTTAACGGACCAACCTCTTTGACCAATGTCGATGGCACTCTATTCTTTACCGCTATTGATGGCACTAATGGACGAGAGCTTTGGCGCAGCGACGGCACCGGGGCAGGCACTCAACTGGTGGCTAATATTAATCCAGAAGCTAGCTCATTTAACGGGCCAAATGCTTTGACCAATGTCGGTGGCACCTTATTCTTTACCGTAGACAATGGTGTAAGTGGGACAGAAATCTGGCAAACAAATGGCGTCCCCGCTCCGTTTGTTTTAGGTCAAGTGGGCTTACAAGTGACCGATCCGGGCAATGAGTATAGTGCTAATAATTTCACCGCCCAAGGCGATGTTTTAACAGCAGGGATGACGATAGAAACCCTGGCCGATATAGATGTCGATGGTGACCTCTCAAGTGTGGGTGGGAATCCTATCATGCTTGAAAGTCTTGGCAATATTAAAACCGGGACGATTACCAGTTCTGCCAATGCACCGATTACGCTCAATAGCGCTGGCGACATTACCACGGGTGCGATTCGTGTGCGTGGAGATGCTGCGGTAGATGGGGGAGCGATTTCGGTGACAGCAGGAGGCAGCATTGTGACTACATCAGTGGTTGATGGACAGCCAGCCGAAGTAACGTCACCGGGTCAAAACATTGAACTGACGGCGGGGGACAATATCCTGGTGGGTGCCATCGATACCAATGGATTTAGCACGGATAGTGGAGTCACTCTTCTCACAGAAAATGGAGATATCCAGGTTGATTATGTTGATACCGGTGCCGGGGGGATCGATATTACAGCGGCGGGCTCTTTCAGGGCGGTGGATTCCTTTATAAATAATTTCTCCCCCGGGCCAATCAATTATCCTCCCCTGGTGGACTACCTGGTATCCCAAGGGTATGATCGAGACGAAATTTTAGCTGGTAATGTCTCTCTAGCCAATGCTTTTTTGCCGGTTAGTTTGATTGCTCGTCCTGATGGCTCAAGTCTGCCTGCGGGTGCTTTGAATGCACCGATTACGGTGCGATATGGGGATGCTACGCGGGAAATTGCTAATGTTGAGTATCAAATTGGTGGTAGAGATAGTCGAATTTTAATCCAGGGAGATAGCCAGGAACGGTTTGTTTCAGGGCCTTTTTATGAGGGGCCAGAATTTGTTCCCGTTAACTCTGGTGACAGTCTAGAAGATTTTGATCCAGCCGCCCCGTTTGCCTTTACTAGCGGTGATGGCACACCCTATACCTATCCCTCTGAGGAGTTTCCTGTGGATACAAGTGGTTTAGCCGCTGGGATTGCCATTGGTGAAGGCACTGATAGTAGTCTATATGGTTCGTTGCAAAGTCAGCTATTTGAGGGGGTTGACGGCGGTGGCGGCGGCGGCGGTGGTGGCGGTGGCGGCGGTGGTGGCGGTGGCGGCACTGGTGGCGGTGGCGATAACGTTGTTAAGAATGAAGTTACCACTGTGGCAGAGGTACCTCAGTCAGTTGAGCAAATTGAGAATGACGGGAATTCGAATATATGTGATGAGAACCCAGATAATATTGTCGCCACTAACGATATTCTTTCCATTGATGATGAACTGGTAGCTGACGCTCGATCGGCCTCTAGCCAGCTGATGTCTAATTGTGGTGTTGATGGGGAGGAGGAATCCATAGAGAACTAAATTACAGTTGTCTATGGGGAGAAATGGTATGGGTCACTATCGGCGGCTGTGTAGATTTTTAGGGGGGTTTTTGCTATCCCTATGGCTTACGGTCGGGATTGGGTTTCAGGGGCTGAGAGCGGTGGCGCGCGCTCCATCACTGTCTGAGCAGACTAATCAAGCCCAGACTAATCAAGCCCAGGCTAATCAAGCCCAAGGCCACCTTGAGCAGGGGATGGCGGCCTATCGGTCTGGACAATTGCTAGAGGCCATTGACCATTGGCAACAGGCTGCAGAATTATTTCAAGCACCTCAACAACGGGCGCGGATGTTGGCCAATTTAGCGGTGGCCTATTATGAAACGGGACAATATTTGAATGCTCTGGAAACCAATAAAACAGCGTTGGCGTTATTTTTAGCCCTAGACCAAACGGCGGCTGTAGGTAAGGTGCAGAGCAATTTGGGAAATGTGTATGAGGCGCTTGGAGACTATGCCAGTGCCATAGAGGTCTATAGTGCTAGCCGAGACATTGCTCGGAGGATGGGCAATCAACGAGCAGAAGGGGTGAGTATCGCTAACCTGGGGTATATCTATTCTGTTCAAGGCGATCAAGATGCCGCTCTGGCGCTGTACCGGGAGAGTCTTGCGATCGCAACCGCCCTAAACGACTCCGAAGGCACAAGCCATCGCCTTTTAAACATGGGTCTTGCCTACCATGTCCTAGGCAATATCTCCCAAGCCACCGAACTCTATGAACAGAGTCTGGCCATTGCCCAGGAAAATAACTACGCCACCCTAGAAGCCACCGCCATGAGAAGTCTGGGCATGGCAGCGGAGGATCGCAACAACTATGACCAGGCCATTGACTACTACCACCAGAGTCTGGCCATCATCGAGCCGCTGCACCACCCAGAACTAACGGCCCAGATCCTCAATAACCTGGGCCACACCTATCTGATCGCCCATCGCCTTCCAGAGGCCGAAAATAGCCTCAGGGAGGCGATTCAGCAACTGGACAACCTGCGGGCCAACCTGAACGATGCCCAAGGGGTATCTGTCTTTGACACCCAAATTTATAGCTATAATCTGTTAACCCAAATCTTAGTGGCCCAGGACAAGATTGAAGCCGCGTTGGAAATTGCCGAGTTGGGCCGAGCCCGGGCCTTTGTCAAACTGATTGCCGAACGTTCCGACGATGCCCAACTGGCAGCGGCTAACCAGACACCCAGTATTCAACAAATTCGCCAAATTGCCCAAGACCAACGGGCTACCCTGGTGGAATATACCCTCGTACCAGACGAAAGCTTTAAGGTCCTGGGTAAGCAGCGGGGCAATGCAGAACGGCTATATATTTGGGTGGTTCAGCCGACGGGGCAGGTGGACTTTCGCCAGGTGGATCTGTCCCCCCTACAACAGGAGAAGGGCCTGTCCATTGGCAAGCTGGTGGAAACCAGTCGCGATCGCAGCGGCATTCGAGGCGACACCCGTGGCCGGATCCAACCCGGTGACCAGGTGCGACGCGAAGGCGAGCCCCTGGACTGGAAACCCTATGACGTCATCGCCATCGATCCCCGGGTGGGCACCGTTACCCTGAGTCATCCCGACTTTACCCTGCCCAATCCCGTTGTGCCCCTCAGCGACGTTTATCCAGTCAACGCCTCGTCCTTTACCCCTGTTTTAAAACCCACATCCCAATGGCAAGATCTACACCAACTGTTGATTGCCCCCATTGCCGACCTGTTACCCCAGGACCCTGAGGAGCGAGTAGTTTTTATTCCCCAGGAGCAGTTGTTTCTGGTCCCATTTCCCGCTCTCCAAGCGGCAGATGGCAGCTACCTAATTGAGCACCACACCATCCTCAGTGCCCCGGCAATTCAGATTTTGGGCCTAACTAACCGTCACAATAGTCTCGGCGAGGAACAGCGAGAAAAACAGCCCGTAGGACCGCCCCTGGTGGTCGGCAACCCCAGCCCCATGCCCGAAAACCTCCAGGCCCTGCCCCATGCCGCGACGGAAGCCAATGGCATTGCCACTGTCCTGTCCACCCGAGCCTTAACCGGCCATACCGCCACAGAAACCGCCATCAAACACCGGCTATCCACCGCCCCCCTAATTCACCTAGCCACCCACGGGTTCTTTAACGAAACCAATCCACTCCAAGGCTCCCTGGCCCTCGCCCCCAGCGACGACCAAGACGGTTTTCTCACCGCCGAAGAAATTCTCACCCAGTCCCTCAGGGCTAATTTAGTCGTACTGAGCGCTTGTGATACCGGACGTGGGCAGATTACCGGCGACGGTGTGATTGGTCTATCCCGATCATTTCTAGCCGCAGGGGCAGAAAATGTCATGGTTTCCCTATGGCAGGTGCCCGACGATGCCACCGCCCAGCTGATGATCGAGTTTTATCGACAGCGACAGCATTTGGACAATGCCCAAGCCCTGCGCCAGGCCATGTTGACCACTCGGCAGCAGTACCAGAATCCATTAGCATGGGCCGCCTTTACCCTGATTGGTGCCATGAATTAGGACCCCTGGCATAGCCTGAGGTTCAAATTGCACTGCTTAACACTAACTGCGCTGCTAAAACGTAAATTCGAAATAGCGAACCCATCAGGCTATAACTCTGGAAGTGGATGCAACAGCATTGTCTCCCGAATCACCCGTCGTCATAGGTTCAACATAGTCACCGTGAATCAACCAGTTGCGTATTGTAGAATACCAGACTGAAATCTGTTCTTTAGATCAAGGATTCGACATAGATGGGGTCTAACAACAAGGCTTGAGCAAAGGGGTTAACAAAGGGTCAAACTCAAGAATCTAGCAACTTTAGCGGTTTGAAGATACGAATACCTGAAGCTTCAATAAAATTTAGGATGGCTAACTCAAAATATATTTGTACTCGGCTTTTAGGAGTTTCATGACCACCTGGGATTCATAGCGAATTACCCCTGGAATTTTGTGGAGTTTATCGTAGAAGGCCAACATTTCATCGTGGGCGCCAAAGCAGACATCAATGACAATATTGTGATGGCCAGCGGTAATGGCCACAAACTGAACCTCTTCAATGTCAACGAGGGCCGCCGCCACCGATTCAATTTTATTGGTTTCTACAAAAAGCTGAACAATGACCACATGGGGCGTACCCAAATGCTGCGGATTTGGGGTGGCGTGAACTTTGACAATTTTGGATTTCAGCAGTCGTTGCACCCGGTAGCGGGCAGTGGCTTCCGGTAGACTCAGACGCTTGGATACTTCAGTAAAGGACAGACGACCATCGATTTTTAATAGGCTAATAATTTTGCGATCGAGATCGTCAACGGCAAACAGGGTATTGGATTCAGCGTTTATCTGAGCCATGGCCAAAAAAACAAGTTTTGAGTACTATCTTACTATTTTAGCAATTATTTATCTTGAGATGACTATTGTATTAAATTTGACTATTTAGAATTGCTACTTACTTTAGACTTGCATTCTAGATTTAAGACTTTAGTAACAGGACGATGATCTTATGGATTGTTGGAGGTATGCTTAGTTTTCTCTTTAAAGAACCGAACAACTGGTAGGCGTAGCTGTGGAGTGGGGCATGCGTTTAGGTTGAGGTAATCGTTTCACGTCTAGATTTCTTGCCTGGGCAGGCAGGGCTCAACCCTAACCAGAATATTGTTTGCGGACCACTTTCCTGATATCGCCGCCAGTATGGCGAGCACTTCACCAATCTTTCTTGAACTGTTTTCACATTCGGAGAATTCTATGAACCAGCGATATAACCCCTTGGTGACAGGTCGGGAAATGACCTTTAGCTCCTTGTCTCGCCGCCGTTTTATTCGCTATAGCTCTCTAGCTGCAGGGGCATTAGCCGCCACAAAGTTGACGAGTTGTGGATCTAGTCCAGCCCCCACTGAAACCGAGGCTGCGGATGCTGGAGAGGTTGTCGCAGAGGGTGGTGACAAAATCCTCAGAATCCTTTCTTGGTCGGGTTACGATGAGCCGGAAATCATCGGTCCCTTTGAAGAGGAAATGGGGGTTAAGGTTGAGTTTAAAACCTATGTGGGCGGTGAGCAGATGCTCCAATTTTTTAACCAGTCGCCCCCTGGTACGTTTGACGGCATCATTTCGGATGGAGAGTATGTTGTTAAACTGATGGAGTTGGGTGCCATTACGCCCCTGACGGCTGCTGACTTTCCAAATTTGTCCGACTACAACGCTGTCTATAAGGAATTCCCGGCGTTCTCCCCAGAGGGCAAACTGATGGCGGTCGGGACCCGCTTTGGTAACTACGGTATTGCCTTTAACACTAAGTTTCTGAAGCCGGAAGAGGTGACTAGTTGGGACGTTCTGGCCCGGGAAGATTTGAAGGGTAAGGTAGGTTTCTTTGATTGGTATTTGCCTAACATGGGAAATGCCAGCCTGGCGCTTTTCCCAGACAATCCTAACCCCTACGACCTGACTGATGATCAGCTGGTGCAAGTGAAGGATTGGCTGGTGAAGATTAAACCCAACGTGACGTTGATTACCCCCAATATTCAGGATATTACCAATGCCTTTATTAATGAGAGCATTGTGGCAGGGCCGGTGGGTGACTGGTTGATTCAGAATGCGATCGCAGATGGAAAAACTCAATTCGCTGCGGTTGTCCCCAAGGAAGGGGCTATTCGCTGGAGTGAAGGGGCCACCGTCGCCGCCCAAAGTAAGAATCCGGAACTAGCGCTAGAGTGGGCTAAGTACATGAGTACTCCTGAGGTTCAGGCTCGTCTGGCCAATGCTAAGGCCTACAAGGGGTTGGCCCCTAACTTGAAGGCCGTTGACCACCTGAGCGAGGCAGAGAAAGAACTGCTGGGTTACATTCCTGACCCTGCAAATCCTGGTAAAACCATCATGGAAACCCAACTGGGGCTCACCCGTGCTCGCCAGCTACCCGTCAACCAACCCGAACAGGCCTGGCAAGATTATTACAACGAATTTAAGACCAGCTAACCTATGAACCCATCGCTCTCATCTATGGCGATTGAACCGCCCCAGGCCAGCGCCGCACCTGCGGTTTCCCAGAATCTGGAACTGCGTCAGGTGTCAAAGTTCTATGGTCGCCAGCGGGTCCTCCATGACATTGACTTGAGCGTCAAGCAGGGAGAATTCATCGCCATCATGGGACCGAGCGGTTGTGGCAAAACTACTCTGCTGCGGGTCGTGGCGGGGCTGGAGGGGATCGCTGCTGGCTCGGTGGTTTTGCAAGGAGAAGACATTACCCAGCGTCCTGTACATCACCGTAATACACCGATGGTGTGGCAGAGTTTTGCGCTGTTTCCCCATTTGAATGTGCAGCAAAACATCGCCTTTGGGCTCACCTTGGTGCCGCATCGCAAAGCAGAGGTACGGCAAAAGGTGAAAACCATGGCGTCGCTGATGCATTTAGACGAGTTGCTGAATCGTCGGATCAGTCAACTCAGTGGTGGACAAAAGCAGCGAGTTGCGATCGCCAGAGCCCTAATTACAGAACCCCCCATTCTGCTCCTCGACGAACCCATGAGTGCCCTCGACCCCCACTTGAGGGTGAGAATGCAGGGGGAACTGAAGCGACTACAGCAGTCCTTGGGGATTTCTTTTTTCTACGTCACCCACAACCAGAACGAAGCCTTTTCCATGGCGGATCGCGTCGTGGTAATGAACCAGGGGCGAATTGAGCAGATCGGGACCCCAGCGGAAATCTACAACCAGCCAGCCACTCATTTTGTGGCGGAGTTTGTGGGGAATAACAACCTGTTTGATGGCCAGGTGGTAACGGTCAATGGCACCACGGTCACGGTGAAATGTCCCCAGGGGATTATGCAATCCATCTCAGAGGTGCCCCACGCTCCGAGTGACCAGGTGACGGTAGTTGTTCCAGCCGATCGGATTGAGCTGACGACCCAACCCAGTTCAGGGCAAAACACCATTCAGGCTATTTTGCGGGGGCGAGAATTCCTCGGTTCTCAGGTGATCTACTTGCTAGAAACCGCTACTGGTCATGAGGTGCGGGTCATTCGTCAGGAGTCCTTGAGCGACAGTTTAGGCACCCCGATCAACGCCGACCTTTACCTGTCCTGGCGGACCCAGGATACGGTTTTGCTAGAAAACGGAGGCCCAAACGGACGTTAGCCATGCGCCTACCCATGCAACGCCCCAAGGCCAGCTGGACCCCTGACGAGGCCAGCTCTCTGAAATACATCTGTCTGGCTCCTGTGGTGCTCTACGACAGTCTATTTTTTCTGTTGCCCCTGGTGTTTTTAATTTGGATTGGCTTCTGGTCAGTGGAAAATTATCAGGCGATACCAGGGTTTTCCTTGGCGAACTATGGCGATATTTTCAGCCAGTTGTTCACCAAGTCTCGGTATGCCTTTGCCATTGCCCAATCCCTTTGGGTGGCGACCACCACCACTTTGCTGGGGCTGTTGTTGTGCTATCCCTTTGCCCTGGTGCTTGCCTTTGTGGTGCCGCCATCCCTGCAGCGGTTTGCCCTGGTGTTGGCGATTGCCCCTTTCTGGACCAGTTACATTTTGCGGCTCTACGCCTGGCAAACGGTGATCAATACAAACGGATTGCTCAATTCCCTGCTAGTGCAATTGGGCTGGATTGAAACGCCGCTACAGATCATTTTTACCCAAGTGGGTACTCGCATTGGGCTGATTCACTATCTGGCTCCAATTATGATTTTGATCTTGTATCTGGTATTGCGCAGCATTGATCCCACCCTGCTCAGGGCTTCCCAAAACCTGGGAGCGACCACTTGGCAAACCTTTTGTCGAGTGTTGCTGCCCCTGAGCAAGCCCGGGATTGTTTACAGTGCTGTGTTTGGCTCGATCATTAGCCTCGGGGATGTGCTGTCGGGCATTATCCTCGGGGGAGGGACAGGGAAGTCAATTTTAGGGTCTTTCCCTTTGTTTTCGACGGTCATTTTCAATGAATATGCCGCATCGACTAATCTGCCTCGCACCTCGGCTTTGGCCACATTGCTGATTGGCATCATGGTGTTAATTTTGGTGGCAGGTTTGCAATTTTCAACGGTGGAGGAATAGGACCATGCCATCAAAATCTTGGTCAACTCGGGCCTGGTCAAGCCAGGCACTTACCCTAGGCGGCTGGATTTATCTGGTGCTGGGGTATGGTCTACTGATGCTACCGATTATCACCCTGGTGGTCTTTTCCTTTGAAAACTCTCGTTTTCCCACCTTGCCTTGGACGGGGTGGACCTGGGCCTGGTACCAAGATCTATTTCAGGATGGCACCCTGATTCAGGCCTTGCAAGCGAGTTTGTTGGTTTCTCCGTTGGCGGCTGCGATCGCAACTATCCTCGGGTTCTTTGGAGCCTATGCCCTCAATCGGTTTGAGTTTCGGGGCAAACAAGCCCTGACTATTTTGTTGATTGTGCCTATTTTGGTGCCGCCTTTGATTCTCGGGGTAGCCTTTTTGGGATTGCTTTCGCGGGTCAACCTCCAGGGTCAGCTGTATAGCATTCTGATTACCCACGTGGTCATTCTGTTACCGACGGCAATCGCCCTGATTACCCTACGGTTAATACAAATGCCCAAAGCCATTGAGCAAGCTGCTTGGAATCTGGGGGCAACAGAATGGCAGGCACTCTGGCGAGTGGTTTTACCCTGGACGTTACCAGGGATTGCCGGAGCCTTTTTACTGGCCTTCACCTTTTCCTTTGATGAGTTTGTGATTGCTTGGTTTGTGTCGGGGTTTGAACCCACCTTGCCAGTGGCCATTTACAACTTTTTAGGATCTAATTTGTCCCCTTCCCTCAACGCCATCGGTACCCTGGTATTTTTACTTTCCATCGTGCTGTTGGTGGGGGTGGAATTGTTGCTGATTCCCATGCTGCTGAACAAACCGGCCCAATCTCGCTGACCAAACCGGCCCAATCTCTCTAGTCCCAACTTCTTTATACCCAAGGAGATGGGGTCCAATTTCGTTAACTAGACCATCTCGCAGTGGGCATTGCTCACCATACGGCCATGACAACCAGTCGATATTTAATCCAGCAAGCCACGATCATGCCCTGCACCCTACAACCGGATGGGGCTTTAGATTTAGTCCCTCGCGTCCAGGATGTGCTGATTGTAGGGGATCAGATCGTTGAAGTTGCCGACCACATTGAACCGGGGCCTGAAACCACCCAGGTCATCAATGCCCGTAACCATCTGCTGGTGCCTGGCTTTGTCAATGCCCATGCCCACTCCGCTGAGATTTTGGAAAAGGGCCGCTATGAAGCCTTACCGTTAGAACTCTGGATGCTCTATTCCTACCCTCCCCTCAAGGGGAAGCACCTGAGTCCCCGCATGTGTTATCTGCGCACGGTGATCGGAGCACTGGAAGTCATTAAGACCGGCACCACCACCCTCCAGGATGATCTGATTGAGCTGCCTTACATTACCCCAGAGATTTTTGCAGCGGTGGCCCAGGCCTATATCGACGTGGGTTTGCGGGTTAGCCTCACCCACCATGTGATCAACCTGCCCCTGTATAAAACCATTCCCTACCTGGACGAATTCTTGCCCGACGATGTGCGGCAGGACCTCGATGCCATGACAGGGCTGGATGATGACGCCTGGCTCTCCTTGTTCAAAGCGTCCTACGCTGACTGGCACGGCAAAAATGGGCTGATCACCCTCGCCCTCGCCCCCTCTGCCCCCCAACGGGTGACGCCAGATTTGATGCATCAGATTGGGGAAATCTCAGAGTCTCTGGACATTCCCATCCACACCCACATGCTGGAAACCAAAACCCAGGCGGTGACAGGCCCTGAGTTTTACGGTCCCGGCGAGTCCGTGGTGAGCTATGGCAAACAGCATGGTATTTTGACCCATCGAACGGCCATTGCCCATGGCATCTGGTTAACTGATCAAGATGTGGAACTGATTGCGGCAGCTGGAGCGACGGTTATTCATAACGTAGTTAGCAACCACCGGCTGTGCAGTGGGATTGCGCCGATTCGTCAGTTGATGGATGCCGGGGTGAATATTGCCCTCGGGTCTGACGGCATGAGTTCCAATGATTCTTTCAATATGTTTGATGTGCTGAAGATGGCAGGACTGGTTCATTCTGTTACTCGGCCTGACTATTCTCGTGCTCCTCGCGCTCGGGATGTATTGAAGTGGGCGACCTATGGGGGGGCCAGGTCAGCGCTATTGCAGGATCAGGTGGGTGCGATCGCACCCGGTTTTAAGGCCGACTGTGTCCTCTACGATCTGAACACCACCAGCTTCATTCCTCGCGGTGAGTTGCCCATTCATCTGGTTTACGCTGAGCACGGCGCATCGATTCGTAAAGTCTTCATCAATGGCCAGTTGGTAGTGGCAGACGGTACGGTGCTAACGGTCGACGAATCTGCCCTGTTAGAAGAATTGCAGGATTTACTCACCGAGTATGAGCCAGAACGGGCCGAACTCTACCGCCAGGCCGAACGCCTGCTGCCCGCCGTCGAAGCAACCTACCAAAAAGCCATGGCTCAACCCCTAGCCATCGAGCGTTTCACCCGGATTGAAGAATAACTGAATCAGGGCTCCACCCGAATTATGTTGACTGTCAACCCACCCCCTTTAACCGATCCCGTTCTATACAATGCCTGGCACGTAGTCGCTCTGGCGACAAGCTTGGGCTGCCAAAAACCTCTCCAGGTGCATTTGTTGGGGGAGAAAATTGTCCTTTGGCGAGATGGCGAGCGCATTATTGCCTGTCAGGATCGCTGTCCCCATCGGGGGGTGTCGCTGGCCATGGGAGAGGTGAGCTGCAACCATACCCTGGTTTGTCCATATCACGCCATGGAGTTTGACCCAGAGGGTCTCTGCACAAGAATTCCGGCGGATTTGAAGCTGACGACATTCCCCCAAGGGGCCAACCTGCGCACCTACGCCGTTCAAGAAAAATACGGGTTTATTTGGGTGGCCTTGGGAGAGCCGGTCCAGGAAATTCCCCAGTTTGTGGAATGGGGGAAACCCGATACGATCTCGTTTCAATGTGGTCCATATGCCATCAATACCAGCGCACCGCGCATTCTGGAAAACTTTGTCGACATTGCCCACTTGCCCTTTATCCATCGGGATCTGTTGGGGGATCCAGAGTTTCCAGAGGTTTCAGACTATAAGCTGACGGTGCACAAGGATGAAATCATTGCTAGCGATATTCACTTTTATCAACCCAACCCCGAGGGCACGGGTGAAGCTAAGTCCGTGACCTATGTGTATAAGATTGTGCGGCCCATGGTTGCTTGGTTTCGAAAGGGGGATGACCATCGGCAGTTTTCCATTTTTATTGTAGTAACGCCGGTGGAAGAGACCCGGAGTATTGTCTGGTTGGGCGTGGCTCGAAACTATTCGCCGGAGGTCTCGAATGATACATTGCGCGCATTTCAGGATAATGTTATGGCCCAAGATGTGCCGATGGTAGAGTCCCAGCGACCCCAGAAATTACCCCTTGACCTGCAACAAGAGTTTCACTTTCCCTGTGACAAGATGTCCATTGCCTACCGTAAATGGCTGAAGCAACTGGGGCTTAAGTTTGGCACCTGTTAAACGGTCTCAGACGGCGCAGGCCAAACAGTTTCTGGAGCGCGCCGGGTTAAGGGAGATTATCCTTGCTTCAAATGCCAGCCCCGGGGCTGCAAAAAGACAGAGATCCCTAAGGTGGAGAGGGTGGAGCCTATACCAGAATGGTTTCGGCCGGTCCAGGGCAGTTGGGGGCTGACGCGATCGCAACAGTTCCAATAGGCTGTACCACTACTCACTTGGGCCAAAATTCCCACGGCTCTTTCTCGCTGAGAGCTATACACCGCAGCCGTGAGGCCATAGTTGGTATCATTCATCAGGGCCACGGCGGCCTCATCACTGTCCACCCGTTGAATGCCAATGATGGGGCCAAAGGTTTCTTCGACCATGACGGTCATGTCATGGGTGACATCCGTTAGCACCGTCGGGGCAAAATACCAGCCGGGGCGGTCCACTTGCTGTCCCCCGCAGAGGACGGTAGCCCCTTTGTGGATGGCATCTTGCAGCTGCTGTTCAATAACTGACAGCTGAGGTTTACGACTCAAGGGGCCTAGATAGGTGTTGGCATCCGTTGGGTCACCCAGCTTAAATCCTTGCACCGTCTGCACAAAGGCTTCCACAAAGGGTTCGTAGATATCGGTGTGGACATAAATTCTCTCTACGGCACAGCAGCTTTGGCCATTGTTATAGAAAGCGCCATCGGCCAACGCGGCGGCGACGGCGGCCACATCCACCACATCGTCACAAATATAGGCGGGGTCTTTGCCCCCCAGTTCTAACTGCACTTTGAGTAGCTTGGGGGCCACGGCCACGGCAATTTTTTGGCCGGTGCCATAGGAGCCGGTAAAGAATACACCGTCGATGGGTTGTTCGAGCAGGGCGGCTCCGGCTAGTCCTGTGCCGATAATGGGAACAAAAATGTCGGGGGGGATGCCGGATTCATGGAGGAGATTTGCGATCGCAAGTCCCGTCATTGTGGCGATCTCCGATGGTTTATAGACCACGGCATTGCCTGTGAGTAGGGCTGGGACAAAGACATTTGAGCCGACAAAATAGGGATAGTTCCAAGCGGAGATATTGGCGACTACCCCCAGGGGATCGAAAGTAAGGACTTCTTCTAGCTGGCCGGTGCCGGGTATTGCTTGCCAGGGGTCTTGATGCACCCGTTTGGGGGTGAGTACCTGGGCGACATTTGCCAGGAAAAAATCAATCCGGGGAGGGGTACCTAGAATTTCGTTTTTAGCTAGGGTGATGGGTTTGCCAGTTTCGGCAGAGAGGATGGCTGCTAGGGCATCTGCTCGTTCTAGTAACAGATTTTTGAAGGTTTTGATGGACTCGATGCGGTCTGTTAGGGGCTTAGCAGCCCAGGCGGGCTGGGCATTACGGGCTTGTTTTACCTTTTGTGCGATCGCAGCAGGTTCATCGACCGGAATCTCTTTGATTAATTCTTCTGTGGCGGGGTTGATAACAGAAAGTGTCTGGGACATGGGGCTTTTTTAGGGGTTGTTAAAGAGTGGGTTTATGGTTTTAGGGGTAGTGATTATGGGGAAGAGGATGCTGTTTAGTGACTCCTTAGGCGGCAAACGCATCTTGGTAAATGGCATAAAAATCAGCTTCGGTCACTGGTCTGGGGTTACATGGATGACAACCATCGTCAATGGCTATGCTCACCAGCTCACTCACCGTTGCTGTTGATATGCCTAAGGCACTGAGGCAGGAAGGAATGCCAATGGCGTCTGATAAGACTACAATCCAGTCGATCAAAGCCTGACCATTTTCGGCGGAGGGGTCAACAACCCGAGCCATGCGTAGAAACTTTTCGGGTTCGGCTTCGAGGTTAAACCGCATGGCGGCGGGCAGCATGATGCCGTTAGCTAACCCATGGTGGGTGTCGCATAGGGTGGAGAGGGCATGGGCACAAGAATGGGTGACGCCGAGACCTTTTTGAAATGAGATCGCGCCCATCATGGAGGCATTTAACATACCGGCCCGAGCTGCTAAATGGGCAGCTGGGTCAATTTCCTCACCGGCAGCTTGTTTTTGAGCAAATGTGACACAGTCCTTAAGATGGTGGGCCACCAGATGGATTCCTTCTAGGGCAATGCCATCACATAGGGGATTTGTCCCCTTGGCGAGGAAGGCTTCAATTAAATGGGTGAGGGCGTCCATCCCCGTGGCAGCTGTAATTTTGGCAGGTAATCCTAAGAGTAATTCGGGATCGGCCAGCACCACCTTAGGTAACAGTTGGGGATCAAAGACAATCTTTTTAGCGTGGGTCTCATCGTCAGAAATGACGGCACTGCGGCCTACTTCACTGCCCGTACCGGCGGTGCTGGGGATGGCAACAATGGGGGGAATCGGCTGATCGATGGGGCGGGTACTGTTGCCATCTTCGTAGTCAAACAGGTGACCCGGATGGTGGGCCATGAGGGCAATGGCCTTGGCCACATCCATGGGGGCACCCCCACCCACGGCGACAATACCATCGGCATTGTGGTCCTGATATACGGCAACACCGGTCGTCACTTGAGACACCACTGGGTTGCCCCATACACCGCTGAAGGTGACTGCTGCCATGTCCCTTAGGGAGTCTTCTATGGTGGTAAACCAAGGCAGTTTTGCCACATCCCGATCGGTTACTATCAGCGGCCGCTGAATGCCCAGGGCAGCAAGTTCTGTTGTAAGTTCATGGCAAGAACCTGGACCGAATCGTATTTTGGTTGGAAAGTTATAGGTGCTGATGTCAGAGGCCATAGGGTTTAGTTTGAACAGTAACGGTCAGTGACGGTTGTGGTTTTGACTCTCAGGGTTGACCCACCCCGTTGCCCCTCCCAGGAGGGGATGAGGTCTGGGATGAGCGATATTAAATCCTGCATGGGCATTGCTCTCCTGGGTAAACTATCTCAGAGGCAGACTATCCCCTCCTGGGAGGGGTGTCCAACGGACGGGGTGGGTCAACCATTAACGCCAGTATAGAAATACCCCTCAAGTATTCTCAAATATTTATTAATGTGGTATCCAACGGTTGTGGTTTTGACTCATCAGGGGTGACCCACCCCGTTGCCCCTCCCAGGAGGGGATGAAGTCTGGGATGAGCGATATTGAATACTGCATGAGCATTATTCTCCTGGGTACACTCTCTCAGAGGCAGACTATCCCCTCCTGGGAGGGGTGTCCAACGGACGGGGTGGGTCAACCGTTAACGCCTCCATAGAAATACCCCTCAAATATTAATGTACTGCTCCCAGGAGGGGATGAAGTCTGGGATGAGCGATATTAAATCCTGCATGAGCATCATTCTCCTGGGTAAATTATCTCAGAGGCAGACTATCCCCTCCTGGGAGGGGTGTCCAACGGACGGGGTGGGTCAACCGTTAACGCCAGTATAGAAATACCCCTCAAGTATTCTCAAATATTTATTAATGTGGTATTCAACAGTTGTGGTTTTGACTCATCAGGGGTGACCCACACCGTTGCCCCTCCCAGGAGGGGATGAGGTCTGGGATGAGCGATATTAAATACTGCATTAGCATTATTCTCCTGGGTAAACCTATCTCAGAAGCAGACTATCCCCTCCTGGGAGGGGTGTCCAACGGACGGGGTGGGTCAACCGTTAACGCCAGTATAGAAATACCCCTCAAATATTAATGTACTGATTCATCTCCCAGTCAGTTACCTGGGAACAGAATGCGTTCCATTCTTTTTGCTTAAACTCAAAGAATGTCTTCGCCCCTAATTCTCCTAAGGTCTCCATTAGCAACTCATTTTTCTTTAACGTTTCCAGAGCCTCATACAGATTAGTGGGCAGCGTTTCTAAATCAGGAAACTCAGACCCACGGGCAAATAGATTTTCATCAATCCGTTTGCCTGGGGAGGTTTGATTTTTGATGCCGTCCACCCCGGCGGCGAGCAACCCGGCCAGGGCCAGATATAGGTTGGCAGCTCCGTCGATGAGGCGGCATTCAAAACGGCCTGCTTCGGGAATGCGGAGCATGTGGGAGCGATTGTTGCCACCATAGGAAATGTAGCGGGGGGTCCAGGTACTACCGGATGCGGTCATGCTAGCGCCCAGGCGTCGATAGGAATTGACCGTGGGGGCAAACAGAGCGGTTAAGCCTTTGGCATGGTTGAGTACGCCCCCCAGGAAGTGATACCCCACGGGGGATAAACCACCCTCGTCGGCTCCCTCTGCAAAGCTGTTGGTCGCCCCCTGCCACAGGCTGTTGTGGACATGGCCACCGCTGCCGGTGATGTGGCTAAAGGGCTTGGGCATGAAGGTGGCGGTGTACCCCCGCTGTTCGGCCAGGGTTTTGACCATATATTTGAAGAAGACGTGGCGATCGCAAGTGGTGCGGGCATCGCTGTAGGTCCAGTTCAGCTCAAACTGGCCGTTGGCGTCTTCATGGTCACATTGGTAAGGTCCCCAGCCCAACTGTTCCATGTAGTCTACCAGGGTGGAGATCAGATCAAACTGGCGCATCAGATTGACCTGGTCGTAGCAGGGCCGTTCTGCTGTGTCTAAATCGTCGGCAATGGCATACCCTGTTTCTGTTTTTTTAAGTAGGAAAAACTCGGCTTCCACCCCCGCCTTGTAGGTGTATCCCAGCTCGGTACACTGGTCTAATACCCGATTGAGGATCATGCGAGGAGCGGCGGGAAAGGGTTTGCCTTCAAAATACACATCGCTAGCGACCCAACCCACAGTGGGCTCCCACGGCAGCTGAATGAGAGAGTCTGGATCGGGAATAGCCGCAATCTCTGGCGCATCCGGTCCTAGACCTAGGTTAGAGGCAAAGGAACAAAAGAAAGCACCGTCCTTTTCCACCGACGCAATTTGTGTAGCTGGCACCAGCTTGGCCCGAGTACCCCCTAATAGATCGGTATAGGATACGAGGAAAAATTTAATTCCCAGTTCCTTTGCTTTTTCTACTAGTGTTTTTGTCTGCGTGAGCGTTCCCACCATAGTTCTGAGGATCCCTAGCGTATGACCTCAGTAAAACAGTGCAAATGAGATACTTTTGTAGCTGAGGCTACCGTCTGCTCAGGGTCTAGGATTGATTGACCTTGGCTGACTCTTTGCCGAATTGTGACATTTTGTTTTAAAGCGATGATCGGTTAAAGGGCAGGTTAAACAGCATATTTTAGGGGGAGAGTTCGTCAGCATTCAAACAGTTTTACTGGCAAGATCTTGCTAATATGGCCAGGAATAAATATTGTGAGAAATTTGGGGTTGCGATCGCAATGAAAATCCTAGTTATCCAAAATAGTGTTCGAGATCCCATCGGCCTTTTGGGTGACCAGCTTGTCCAATTGGGGGCAGAGCTTTCCACCTGGTTGCCAGAACAGCAGCTTATGTCACCTAACGGTGACTTTTCCGGGCTCATTATCCTAGGGGGCCACATGAACGCCCATGAGGATGCTCAATATCCCCATCTCAAGCAGGTGGTTGAACTCATCCATCAGTTCCATGCAGAAAACAAGCCCATTATGGGGGTGTGTTTGGGCGCTCAGCTGATTGCCCGTGCCTTTGGTTCCCAGGTCTATCCCCATAGCAAACCAGAGCTAGGATTCTCTCCCTTGAGAGTTGTAGAAGCTCTGGCCCCAGAGCTCTGGCTACAGAATTGCCCCTTGGATTTACACATTATGCAGTGGCATTTCGACACCTTTGATCTGCCGGTGCAAGCAACCCTGTTAATGACCAATGATCTCTGTGCCCATCAGGCCTATCGCATTGGCACCAATATCTACGGGTTTCAATTTCATCTGGAAGTAACACCAGACATCATTACCGATTGGCTAACGGCAAAAAGTGAGTGGATTGAGACCAACTATCCCCAGCTAGATCAGCAAATCCAGACCCAGATCCAGGCCCATGCCGAGGGTGCAGCTACCTTTGCCGCCCAGGTTGCCCAGGACTGGTCAGCACTGTGTCTAGATGCCAACCCAACCCAGAAGATTGTTTCTGTTTAGGAGACAAGTTTCTCTCCCCTGCCCCCCAACTCCCCTGCCCCTCTCCCCCACCATGTACCCCCACATCTCCCCCCTCTCCCCTAAACTCCAATCCCTCCAGGATTCCCTCAAAGAAAAGGGTGTCAAGTATGCCATGGCCAGCTTTGTGGACATCCATGGCATGTGCAAGGGAAAAGTTGTTCCCATGGCTCACTTTGATCGCATGATGCAGGGTTCAGAATTGTTTACAGGGGCCGCCCTCGATGGGGTGCCCCAAGCCATTAACGATGACGAAGTCGGCACCATGCCTGACCCGGACAGTGCCACTGTGCTGCCCTGGAATTCAGAGATCGTCTGGTTTGCAAGTGATTTGCATCTGGTGGGTCAACCCTTTGAAGCCTGTTGTCGCACAATTCTGAAAAATGTGCTCAAGCAAGCGGCGGACATGGGCTTCCGTTTTAATCTAGGGATTGAGACAGAGTTCTTTATCTTAAAAGAAAATGAAACGGGGTTTGGGCCAGTTAGCGATCGCGACACGCTACCAAAAGCGGCCTATGCTCTGCCCACGGTGTTAGATAACTATAAAATTCTAGACAAAATTGTCAGCGCCATGAACAGCCTGGGTTGGGATGTGTATTCCTTTGACCATGAGGATGCCCAGGGCCAGTTTGAGACAGATTTTACCTACTGTGATGCGCTAAAAATGGCGGACCGGCTCACATTCTTCCGATTTATGGTGAAGGAACTAGCGAGGGAGGAAGGGTATTTTGCCAGCTTTATGCCCAAACCCTATGCCAATCAGACAGGAAGCGGTGCCCATTACAATATGTCCCTGGCGGACCCTGAAACTGGGAAAAATCTGTTTGAAGATGCCAGCGATCCAAATGGTCTTTCTAAATTAGGGTATCAGTTTATTGCGGGCGTACTCAAACACGCTAAGGCCATTGTGTCAGTCACCTGTCCCACGGTGAATAGCTATAAACGACTGGTGCGTAAGGGTAGTATGTCCGGCTTTACCTGGGCTCCGGTCTATATTTGCTATGGCAATAATAACCGCACTAACATGCTACGGATTCCCCTGGGGGGTGGTCGAGTAGAATGTCGGGCAGCGGACATTGCCACCAATCTCTACTTGGGGGCAGCGATGATCTTGGCGGCAGGTTTAGAAGGCATTCGGGAAGGGATGGATCCGGGGGAGCCCCATACGGAGAATATGTATCTGTATTCCCTGGAGGAACTGAAGGCGATGGGCATAGAGACATTGCCAAAGACGTTGGGGGATGCCATATCCGACTTTGCTGCTGATCCTCTGAGTAAAGAGGTGATGGGACCCTTGATGTATAAGACCTATGTGGACTTCAAAACCCAGGAATGGGAAGAGTACCACTGCCATGTATCAGACTGGGAGATCCAGCGCTATCTAAAGTTCTTTTGACAATCCATTAGTAGTTTGGCCAAAGTTAGCTTGAATAGGGGGTGCGTCTATATGAGGTAAGGACATGTCAAACCTGAGTTTCCCCACTCCACCCACCTTTGACCATTGGGAAGATGAGCGCCGTCATCGCCAACAGCGCTTAGCCGCCGCCTTTCGGCTATTTGCCCATTATGGGTTCGATGAAGGGGTGGCTGGACACATCACTGTGCGCGATCCTGAATGGCCAGATTGCTTTTGGGTAAATCCGTTTGGCATGTACTTTGGTCACATTCGGGTCTCTGATCTGTTGTTGGTTAATCACAAAGGGGAGGTGATCCAAGGGGATAAGCCCATCAATGCAGCAGCGTTTGCGATCCACTCCCAAATTCACCAGGCCCGACCCGATGCTAATGCGGCGGCCCACGCCCACTCACTCCATGGTAAAACTTGGTCCACCCTGGGGCGTTTATTGGATCCACTAACCCAGGATGCCTGTGCGTTTTACGAAGACCATGGGTTGTTCGATGACTATACCGGGGTGGTGCTGGATCTCGAGGAGGGTAAACGCATTGCCCATACCCTGGGGGACCGAAAAGCAGTGATCTTGCGTAACCATGGTTTACTCACCGTTGGCCATACGGTGGATGAGGCCGCCTGGTGGTTTATCACGATGGATCGCTCTTGCCAGGCACAACTGATGGCAGAAGCAGCGGGCAAGCCAGTGTTGATTGAGCCCGAAACAGCCAGCTTAACTTACAGCCAGATTGGTTCCCATCGCATTGGGTGGTTTAGTTTTCAGTCCCTATATGACAAGATCGTTCGTCAGGAGCCCGATTTGTTGGAGTAGCGTAAGAGGCACCGAAAGTTTTTACCACGCTGAGAGGTTAACCGGACTGAAAATTTGACCTATATCTGCCCAATATAAGCAGGCTATAGGTCAAACTTGAAGTGGGGTTGAACCTGACTCAGTGCAAGATTTGTGTATCTCTACCTGCGGATCAAAACCTGCAGATCAAAGCAATCGGACGTTCGTTAAATTTATTTAGTAACCAACCGTTTTGGCATGAATCATTCAAAAAAGCTACTTATTATTGTCGGTAGTCCTCGTCGAACGGGTAACTCGGCCACCCTTGCCGCCGCCGTTCAGCGGGGAGCTGAAGCAGCAGAAATGCAGGTATCGCTACGCTTTATTGACGATTCGATTACAAGCTTTTTACGGGATTGTCGTCAGTGTCGTCTGCCCAACGGGGAATGTGCCATTGAAGATAATTTCCGGGCGTTATTTTTTGATGACTTTTTGCCAGCGGATGGAGTCGTTTTTTGCTCACCCGTTTATTGGTATGGGTTGTCTGCCCAAACGAAAGTGTTTTTTGATCGGACATTTTGCTACTACGCGGCTTCCTATCCTGACTCTGCCCAAGTTATGCATCAGATGACCCACAAACGCATCGGTCTGGTACTGGCATCCGAGGAAACCTATCCGGGGGCATCGCTGGGGATTGTCCATCAGATTCAGGAATATTGCCGTTATACCCATTCTGAGTTTGTCGGTGTGGTGCATGGTGTGGGCAACAGTCGCAGTGAAGTGTTGCGCGATCCGAGTGCCCCCATTGTGGCAGCTGAGCAGCTGGGGCGAGAGATTTTTAATCGCAAATACTCTGACTTTCGGATCGATACTGAACGCAGCGGGCGGGTTTGGCCTCAAGATGACGGCCAATCTTGATCTCTACCAGTATGGAGTTCAAACCCCAAGAGTGGGAAGAGTAACGCTACCCTCAGTACGGGGCAAAAGTTTGAAACATACACATCCTTCTAAATTTGACTCAACCCCAGCAGCAGAAAGCCTTTCAGAAGGTCATTATAGTTTTGCCCTGTACATAGGAACGTAGATTGCTTCAGTTCGATAGGAATAATGCTTCAGCCGAATAGCATCACGTACCTGGTCGAGTCATTTCTTAGGACGAGGCTCAGACGATGACATGGAATGAAGGCAAAGGAGCAGAGGGTAAATAAATCCTAAGCAGCACCAGCCGTATATAGAAGGGATGCTTATACTGAAACTTTCCACCTAATCACCCATATAGGTGAATTAGGCTGACGTATTTCTACCTAATCACCCGCATAGGGATCTTAAGCAGAAATATTTCCACCTAATCATCTGTATGGGCTAGATAGGTGGAAACTTTCCCTCTAAGTAATAGTTATACCTCACGAGTTCCACATATACCCTCCCATGCCTTCAATATCGGAAAATCTCACACCGATGCTTGGTGGTTCGAGATTTCCTACTCGCAATTTTTACACTGGTTTTTCTGTCCCTCACCGTCACTCTTTTGCAAGTAATGCTTGCTATTCACGTTAAATAACAGAGTATAAAATGTTATGAATTAAGACAAGTTATGTATAATCCAATCCGAGACGGTATAGAAAAAACGGTACGATCAGTTCGATATACTGAGACGAAACCACCGAATAATTTGTCTGGATTGGTACATTGTTTTTGGGAACTCAAAACAGATAGTGCGCTAACAAACGATTTTTGTCTTCATGCTTTGCCCGATGCCTGCGTGAACATTCTATTTAACCAAGCAGACACAAAAATAGCGGGGGGTTACCAGACTGCGTAATACTTTCGAGGTGCTTAATCTGGGCAAGATGTTTCATTAGCGTCATCGTTATCATTGTCAGAGCTGTGAGCGAGATTTTGATGACCTGACGAAAAGTATCTTCTCGGGGCGTCATCAGCCGCTTCGCGTGTGGGTGGTCTGCTTATATCTAATGGGGCTTAACCT
>NZ_JAYGIG010000024.1:0-45559 GCF_034932105.1 Leptothoe sp. PORK10 BA2
AACGACCGCTTGGTCAAACGATATCAACCACAGGCAACGGGGGGTTGACTGGCAGATGAAGGTCGATGATGCTCGCTGTAAGCTAGCCTCCGTTTACCCTAAAATTAAGCTTTGACACTGCACTAGGCTACCATGAAATCTATTACGCAAGAGGTCTAATGCCCCAAAAGGTCTATCTGGCCTCGGATTAGCTTTGCATTGGGCTTGCCCATAGGACCTATACGCCTCCTCTCCGCCAACAAGGTTAGTGGGACAGTCACAAGTTTTCCAACTATGCCGACGATGGCAGCCCGAGGCAAGACAGGCTGACCCAGACGAGCCATGTAATCGCAACCGTCCATTCGCCCCAGACCCATCAACATTTCGCCCAAGCAACACAGACCTTGGCAAACCCGAGGCTACAGCAACTGATGCTGAACTAAGCTTTGCCTCGGCTCGTCTTTATAAAGCATTCACCGGTCAAGCCCATGGACGCCAATGGATAAGCAACCTGAGCCCAGAAAACCCACCCACCAGATGGTTCAATCTTTTTTGAAACTTCAAAATAGTAGCTGATATTGAGTCTTCAAGCCTGGGAAAATTTAGAGTGCCTATTAAAAATCCTCTGGAAACTAGTTTTTGCCCCATACAGGGGTATCAACAGAGCAAATAACGTTTAGTAAGTTAGGGGTTATCCGTAGTTTAAACATATTCATGAAATTTTATAAAGCATTGCCGTATCTATCTTGTGAATATATTTAAGTAGCGATGAATAGAGCAGTTAAACACCGAAAAAATGAACCTCGAATTTTAATTGTCTCCGTCCGAGGATTCCGCCTTCACGTAGCTAATTGTGGTATTTACGAATTCGAAGACCTGATCTGCGATTTAGAAAGCGCCAAACTCTACGCCCCTACCCAGGAGTTCGACCTAGCTAGAAAAATATACCGCCTTGCCAAATATGCGACTGGTTCCGACACTATCGCTAGCGCTCTTGCACCGTTCCCAACAGAAGTCGTACTAGAAAACGAATACGACTTGCTGTTCGTCGTTTGCGATAATCCTTGGCAACTACATAGGCTGGGAGCCATCAAAAACTGGCAAGATAAATGCCGACATAAGGCTTGCTATGTTATGGAAACATGGAAGCTAAATTTTAATGACTGGCGTTTAGCCTACGAACCATTTAAGAATTTTGATCATATTTTTGCTGGCACAATCCACTGTGTTGAACCATACTCAAACGTGACAGGATTGCCTTGCAGTTACCTGGCCCCAGGGGTTGATACCCTTAAGTTTTGTCCCTATCCAAACCCACCCCAGAGAATGATTGACGTTTGTGCTATTGGGCGTCGTCCTGCAGAAACTCATCAGTCACTGTTTCAATATTCTCAGCAAAACAATAACTTTTTCTATTATTACGACACGTTTAACAATCCTGGAAAGTTGGAGATTGGCAATCCTCGAGAGCATCGTGCTAAGTTAATCGACGTCTTACAGCGAAGCCGCTACAATATTGCCGCCCATGCCAGGTTTGACGCCACAAGTGAAACAGGTGGGCAGCAAGAGATTGGGTTTCGTTATTTTGAAGGTGTGGCTGCGGGCACGGTATTGGTCGGCATGCCCCCCATGGGTGATGTGTTTCCCCATTATTTTGATTGGGAAGATCCGATCATTAAGGTGAATCTGTTTGAGCAAGATGTGCTTGAGGTCATTCAAGCACTCAATGCACAACCTGAGACGGTTGAACGTATGAGGCGTCGGAATGTGGCGAATTCTTTGCGCAAGCATGATTGGGTCTATCGCTGGCGAGATATTTTAGCCACATTTAATTTAGCACCCAGCCCAGCCGTGATTGAACGGGAGAACCATTTACAGCAGCTGGCTTGCAGGATTGAATCGATTGATATGCCTGTAGCCTGTTAGGAGCAGACGTCACTCACGCCCCCTCACGTCTGGTGTATGGTGGGCATCTGTGGTTTAAGTATGGGTTTATCGCTAGATGGGCGGAGAGGTAATGGATGGTAAACACAGTCACATTTAGCAACGGCGATCAGATGCCCATGTTGGGCTTTGGCACATGGAAATCGGCCCCTGGGGGACTGAAGTATAAGCTTAAGCTTGCGATCGCAACCGGATATCGCCGGTTGGGATTAGGCCCATGGAAAGGTGCCCCTGGGGATGTGTATAGTACGGTGAAGGATGCGATCGCAGCTGGATATCGCCACATTGACTGTGCCCATGTCTATGGCAACGAAGCTAATATTGGTCGTGCCTTGGCTGACTGCTTCAAAGCAGGTATCGTGACCCGAGATCAGATGTGGATTACCTCCAAGCTGTGGAGCGATTGCCATGAGCCAAAGGAGGTGCAACCCGCTGTAGAGAACACCCTCGCCAATCTGCAGCTAGATTATCTAGACCTATACCTGATGCATTGGCCCGTTGCCATCCAAAAGGGAAGTACCTTCCCCGTGACGCCAGAGACCCTGATCTCCCTCAAGGACTTACCCCTTTTAGACACCTGGCGAGCAATGGAATCCCTTGTGGATAAAGGACTGTGTCGCCACATCGGGGTGTCTAATTTTAGCATTGCCAAATTACAAAATCTGTTGGACAATGCCCAACGACCGCCAGAAATGAACCAGATTGAGCTACATCCTTACCTGCAGCAACCATCGATGTTAGATTTCTGCCACAAAAACAATATTCACCTAACGGCCTACTCTCCCCTAGGCTCCGCCGATCGCCCTGCAAGCCTCAAAACAGCAAACGAGCCGATTTTATTAGAAGAGCCCACCATTGCAGCCATTGCCAAAAGCCATGGGGTGACCCCAGCCCAAGTCCTCCTGAGCTGGGCCATGCAGCGGGGCACTGTGGCCATTCCAAAGTCCTTCAACCCGGAACGAATTCGTCAAAATTTAGCCTCTGCCGAGGTGGTGCTGACTGCCAAGGATATGCAAACCATTACAGCGCTCGACTTAAATCGCCGCTATGTGGATGGGGCATTTTGGCAAGTGCCAGGGGGGCCCTATACAGTAGAAAATATTTGGGATCTGTGATGCTGGGATAGGGCCGTCTTGATTAAATCAGGATGGCCTTTCGACAATAAAATGCTTCTGCATATTTATCAGGTGCATTAGATTCAATTCCACGCAGTCTTAAAATTGACGAAAACGTTTCCTCGTCAAACCATTGCTTATTGGACTGGGTTTGAAAGTGTTGCATTAGATATGCAACCTTTCGCTGATAGAGCGATTCATCCAGATGCACAAAAAAATTGGGATTCCCCAAGTCCCCATCATATTTGGGAATCTCATACTCTAAAATCATATGATTACGAAATGCATTCCAAGTCAATTCAGAGATTAGCCGATGATCTTGATGGAGATCATTTCGATAGTGCGTCAGGATTAGGTCAGGAGAAAAGTCTTTACTGAGTTGATCAAAAAACTCTTTGATTTCTATGCCAATATATGGGAAAAAACGCTCTCTAAATTGTTGAATGATAATAGTCTTTTTATGTGCCTTCTCCAGAAAGCTGTTTGCACTGGCTAAAGCTTCCTTTTCTCTATGTCCATCTGCCGAAAAAACCACCCAACAAACCTCAGCATCTTGAAACTGTTCCATCATTTTCAAGATGGTGCCACCACAACCGATTTCAATGTCATCACTATGGGCACCGAGACAAAGGATACGGCGAAATGAATTGCAATCTTGATGGTCACGGATTAGTTTTAGCATAACGAGTTTTGAAGATAACAGAATAGATGATTCGATGGTGGTTTATTTTATAGCAATCATTGTCACTATCCCAGAGAAACCGTTGGCTGAGCAAATTCGTATGCCCCCGTAGCCATGGGCAAGCCCATCTTCAACGGAGTTGCCAACACACCTAGCCAGCATCCCCTATTCCCTACGGGAAGGCGACTCTGCTCGGGGGATGCTTATGCCATCAGCTAAATGCATTTAGCTGATGGCTATAAAATGACTGTTGTTATCTGATTTTTCTCAAATTTCTCAAGATGCTAGAGCATTGGGCACGTTTTGAGAACTGAGTTTTTTTTGCATCTCAGGCTTTAGACTGTTTCCTGATATTTCTGGATGAGATTCCCATATCGCCCAAGGGGTATTTCCCTTGGCATACATTTCGTCAAATAGCATCTTCTCTTTCAAAGTATCCATACATGCCCAAAAGCCAGGATTTTTGTAGGCGACGAGTTGTTTCTGCTGAATCAATCGTTGGAATGGCTCAAGCACTAGTTCTTCACCAGGATGGATGTAATCAAATATTTCTTTCCTAAGAGCAAAGAAGCCCCCATTGATCCATAGATCTGAATGTCCTACAGACTGAATATTTTCTACAACTCCATCTTCATTGTTTACAGCAACAACATGGAATGATTGTGAGGGTTGCACTGCCATGAAGCTAGCAATTTTGTCTTGTTGATGGAAATAATCAAGATATGCATTCAGATCAAGATCGCTGAGGCCATCTGAATAATTTGCTAAAAAGATATCCTCTCCGTCTAAATAAGGCTGAACTGCGACAAGCCGTTCTCCAATATTCCGGTTTCGACCAGTTTCAACGAAGGTGATTTTCCAGTCTTCCATGTCAGTGGTATGTAGCTCAACATCCTTACCACCTTTAGATAGCGTAAAGTTGTTTGACAAACACTCGTCATAGTTAAGAAAATAATTCTTGATATAGTCGCCTTTATAACCCAGACACAGAATGAATTCCTTGTGTCCAAAGTGAGCGTAATACCGCATCAGATGCCAAATAATTGGACGATAGCCAATTTCGACCATTGGCTTGGGAATAGTTTCAGAATATTCTCTTAATCGGGTGCCTAAACCACCACAGAATAGGACAACTTTCATTTTTTTGCTCCTTATGCTTTTCTACATTTATCGTTTTGCATTAATCCAAAATCCAGGAAGAACCTAAATAAGTGGTAGAAACTTAGGTTTTATCTGAACCTCACTCGAGCTTACGTACTGACTGAACTCAAACAAACCTTTAACAAGCCACTATTTGCAAGGGCAAAGGCAGCATTTTTAATAGTCGAAAAATTCAAGTTAGAACGTTCAGCAATATCGAGCAATGTGTGTCCTCCATCGGACAGATTTAACACCCACAACATGGCCATGCGATCCTCAGGCGTTGTTTGTTTACCTCCCATTGTGCTGTAAAGGCCACGCTTACCGAGTTGTGGCTCACATTTGGGATTAGTATTCAAATATGTGTGGTTATTTTCTAAAACATCGATCACAGTCAGGTACGTTTCGAAGGAGTTGACTAAGGCAGATGCTTGCACAAAGTCTAAATTGTCAGCAGAGGTATGATATTCAGGATAGGTGCCAAACGGAGTTCTCGTGAGGCTGCCAACAGGTAAATTGAATCCAGGTGAGCAAAATTGTCGTTCATCATACCCGTACGGTGAGAAATCAGAAATTGTATATTCCTGGGGCAAATTTTTCAGGACATGGCTCACTACCCGATCAATTTCCGCAGTACCACGACGACTTTTTTTGTAGGTTAAATGGCCTGAGTCACCAACATTAGAAACAGTCAAGCCATGCTTAATGGATGAAACGCGATGCTCATTGAGACTCAACCAAGTAATAGAACCAATGGTGCCTGGAATAAAGATAAAACGATATGAGTAGCGTAAAGGCTTTTGACTCAGGTATTTTGCCAGAAAGGTTACGAGGGCTATGCCTGAAAGGTTATCGTTACAGAGCGAGGGGTGGCAGCTATGGCAACACAGTAAAACTTCATCGGTTGTTTCCCCTGGCAAAAGCAATTCACCATAGGTGAGAGAACCTGGCTCTAAGGAAGAGTCAATATAGACTTCATATTCACCTTCTGGAAGCGATTTTAGGATTCGATCTGGCAGACAAAACCCCCAAGTTTCCTTATAGTAAGATGTGCGGTAGGGAATCCAATCAGGTTGATCTGGCATTGAAAAAAGATGTTCTTTTAGCTGAGCAAGAGGCATCTTTTTATGAATTGGAATGCTGTAATTTAGAATGTGCAAATTTGACTCTTGAAAATCAATAATTTTCTTGCCTGTTTCATCCTTGATATAAGCATCACGAATATTCCATTCTTTAGGCACTGTCCAATCAAAAACAGATGTATCTGTAGGAACCTCATGAATCTCTAGAGGGATATGTTTCTGGATAATCTGTAGTGTTTTTCGTACGCCATTGCCAGTTATGCTACGGCAAATTGGATATAGCTCACCTATCAGACTGTACATCTCCAGCCCTAAGCAACTCATATCCATTGATTTCGTATCAAGATCCACAGTCATAATCATGATTCTGGAATACTCTAAGTGTGTTTTATTACAGACCGTATTCAGAAAATATCCAAGGCTAAAAAATCAGCAGGGATGAAGTCCTCATATTCTTGATCTCGTCTTGACATCAAACTAACTGGCTCAGGCCAATCAATATTGAAAATAGTCTCATTCCAACGAATTCCTCGGGCATGTTCTGGGGCATAAGACTCTGATATTTGATAGAAAATCTCGGTGTTATCCTCTAAAGTCTGAAAGCCATGGGCAAAGCCTTTTGGCACATATAAAGTTTTTTGATTGTCAGGCGTTAATTCGGCAAAAGTCCACTGAAGATAAGTTTCAGATGAAGGGCGCAAATCGATGATGACATCATATATTGCGCCCCTCGTACATCTGACCAGTTTTGTTTCGGCAAAGGGAGGCAGCTGGAGATGCATGCCTCGCAAAGTACCCCGCTTAATATTGAAGGAAATACTGCATTGAAATACGTTCGGATCTAATCCATTTATTGAAAACTCTTCCTTACACCAAGTCCTTGCAAAGAAGCCACGCTCATCCTCTAACCTTTCTGGTTCTATGATGTACGCATCTTTTAAGTGGGTAGGAATAAATTTCATTTCTAAGGATAGATTGTTACTTCTGGAATCGGTACGACAAATTTTCCGCCCCATTCACGGATCACAGCCATTTGCTCGATGATTTCGTCCTTAACATTCCAGGGCAAAATCAACACATAATCCGGCTTTGTCTCTGTGATTTTATCGGGATGATAAACGGGAATATGGGTGCCTGGCAGGAATTTCCCATGCTTATAGGGATTTTTATCAACCGTATAGTCAAGGAAATCCGTGCGGATGCCGCAATAATTGAGGAGCGTATTTCCCTTGCCAGGTGCGCCATAGCCAACAATGGTTTTGCCTGCTTGCTTGGTCTTAATTAAAAAGTCTAGAAGCTTACGCTTTGTTTCTCGCACCTGTTCATCAAAATGGGTGTAACGTTCCAGGGATGTAAACCCAGCTGCAGCTTCTCGCTGTCTGAGGTCAATGACGCGATCGCCCACGGGCTTGGACCCATCCTCGGTGTGCCGCGCATAGATGCGTAACGAGCCCCCATGGGTGGGCAATTCCTCCACATCAAAGAGGGTCATGCCATGGGCGGCAAAGATGGTTTCTAGAGTGCTCAGGCTGTGATAGAAAAAATGCTCGTGATAAATGGTATCAAACTGATTCGATTCCATTAGGCGCATCACATGTTGAATCTCTCCGGTGAACACACCCTGGGGCTTCATCAAGATTTTGATGCCCGCAATAAAATCATTGAGATTCGGGACATGGGCTATAACATTATTGGCGGCAATGAGATCGGCAGATTTACCCTGCTGCACCAGTTTCTTCGCACAGTCTTCCCCAAAGAATTCATTCAGGGTGGGAATACCGTTTTCAACGGCTACCTTAGCGATGTTCGTGGCGGGTTCAACGCCTAGAACCGGAATCTTCTTTTCTACAAAATACTGGAGGAGATACCCGTCGTTACTGGCCAGCTCAACAACGTGACTAGTTTCGTTTAGGTTAAACCGCTCAACCACTTGGTCCGCATAGGCTTTACACTGGGTCAGCCAAGTGTCACTGAAGGAGGAAAAATAAGCATATTCAGTAAAAATATCTTCTGGGCTAACGTAGGCCTCTAGCTGTACCAGAAAACAATTGCTGCACACCCGGACGTGGAGGGGATAGAACGGCTCCATTTGGTTGACTTTGTCAGCACTGAGGATGCTTTCACACAGGGGCGACATGCCCAAATCTACTAGAGTATGGGTTAGGGGCGTTCCGCAAAAGAGGCACTGGGGACCGTGCTCAGAAGACGCTTTGGTTATTTCTTTAGGGGCAGTTTGCTGGCTCATATTTGTTTGATTTCCAAGTGGTAGCGCTAATAAAAGAGTTTAAAGGCCTTACATCAATTGAGTAATGGCCGCTTCCGTGACCTGTCGCATATTCGCTCCAGATTGATAGGACTTAGTCCATGTGATGATTTGTTCCAATCCCTGGTCTAGGGAAATTTTCGGGCTCCAGTCTAACTTCAGCCGTGCTTTGGCACAATCTAAGCTGAGGGAATGGGCCTCATGGGGATGGTAGGCTTGGTCCTGTTCCCAGGTTGCACCGTTTTCCCAGAGAGATAACAGTTTATCGACTAACCAACCAACAGGCTTAACATCCGACCCATAGGGGCCAAAGTTCCAAGCCTCAGCGAAGGCAGGGCCTTGGTTATAAAGCTTCTCTGCCAATATTAGGTAGCCATTTAGGGCATCTAATACATGTTGCCAAGGGCGGGTGGCATAGGGATTACGAATTTGGACTGGACGCTGTTCTAATAGGGATTGAACAATATCTGCCACGAGTCCGTTTTGGGTCCAATCACCGCCGGCGATCACATTTCCGGCCCGGGCGGTTGCGATCGCAACGCCATGCTCCGCATAATGACTCGCATTAAAGAACGAATTTCGGTACGACTCCGTCACCAGCTCAGCGCAAGCTTTGCTATTGCTATAGGGGTCATAGCCACCCAACGGATCCACTTCCCGATAGCCCCATACCCATTCTTTATTTTCGTAGCATTTGTCCGAGGTAATATTTACCACGGCCTTAACCCCACCAACTTGTCGAATGGCCTCCAGCAGATGAACCGTGCCCATGACATTGGTCTGGTACGTCGATACGGGATCTGTATAGGATGTATGCACGACAGACTGAGCTGCCATATGAATCACAATTTCTGGCTGAAAGTCAGCAACAACCTGGTGTAATGTTGCACCTTCGCAGATATCACCAATGATGGACGTCATGCCACTTGCGACATGGGCGATCTCAAATAAACTCGGGTTTGTAGGTGGTTGCAGTGCATAGCCGAGGAGATCAGCACCAACGAGTTGCAGCCACAGCGACAGCCAACTTCCCTTAAACCCTGTATGACCTGTAAGTAATACACGCTTTCCTATCCAAAAATCAGGATCCATTGCACCTCTGAGAATGGCTTATTTCCATTAAGTTCTAAGTTCTATTTTTTAAGCAGTAGTGGGGATTTATACGTAGAGACGGCGACGTTTGGATTTTAGTTTCTACCGGCTAAAAATAGTTACACAAATAGTTCCAACTTTTGTAAAACCGCATCAGGTTGTCGGCAGGTGACTCACTTCACTCAAGCGTTTTGTAGAGACTCGACCCTTGGCGCAACACATCGCTCTTCCCCGCAACATATTTCAGGCTGCGGAGAAGGGCGATCCCATTCTCTTTTTCAACTTTTTTAAATCCTCTGATATGCCCCAAACAGGAGGCTTAAATACTCACTTATCCCTTGGCCAATCGCTCACACACAAACTCTTCCATTTCTTCGTAGAGAAACTGAAGTTTGAGACCCGACTCAATATCGGTGGCTTGACCGCTCAGCTCCATCAGTTCCCCCACCCGATTAGCAATCACTTCACTGGAATCGTAGAGGGTGTCAGGCGCGACGCCCCCCCGTCGACCGGCTTCTAGAAAGGTGGCTTCCAGGTCTTCCCGCAAGTAGGCCGGATTGATAATCCCGTTGGGAAAGCTGATCGCCAGGTACGCACGGCATTCTAGCTCCATGCGATCAACGCTGTTACCCAGCAGGATGGAGTAACCTTCCTGATTGACGGTGGTTCCCACCTCGGGGGTATTTTCGGCAGGAATCACCTGGGCCATAGTTGGAGCCACGGTTGGAGCCACGGAGAAAGCTATAGTGCCAAGGGCGGAGAGCAAAAGCAGTTTCATAGGTCAACGGGGGTTTAGGGAAGCATGCCGGATGAGAACCTAACCAGATACTATATCTTTACACTGATGTAACCACGGGTTTTTCCGGGTTTTTAGCTTGTTTTTAGCTTGCCTTAATGGTACCAGCGTTGTTTATGCAGATTACTCCGCCCCAAAGTCCCAACACTCCGATTCATCCCATTTTTGATCGCCCCTGGTATCGCAGGTTTGAAGCCTGGTTAGGGGAGTCATCCCCCTTGGGCAATGTGCCCATTTTTCCGGCGGACACCTTTCCCTGGGCAGCTAACCTGGAAAAAAATTGGGAGGTAATTCGTCAGGAGCTGGATCAGGTGTTGGCGGATGTCAATGCCCTGCCTAGCTTTCAGGACATTATGCCGCGCCAGAATCGGATTAGCCCAGATCACAAGTGGAAAACCTATTATTTTTGTACCTTTGGTTTTAAGGCGACCAAAAACTGTGAGCAATGTCCCCAAACTTGGGCACTGCTGAAAGATATTCCCGGTTTAAAGGTGGCCTTTTTTTCTATTTTGGCACCGGGTAAACATATCCCCGAACATCGAGGCAAACACAAGGGGCTGATCCGCTATCACCTGGGGCTGCGGGTGCCTGAACCCAAGGAGGCCTGCCGGATTCGGGTGGATCACAGCATTGTCCATTGGGAAGAGGGCAAAAGCCTGATTTTTGATGACACTTACTACCACGAGGTGTGGAATGACGCCGACGGCTATCGGGTGGTGCTGTTTTTGGACATTGAACGTCCGTTTAACGCGCCCCTATCTTGGTTGAACGCCGCTGTTTCCCAACTCCTGGCCCTGTCGCCCCAGGTCAAACAGGCGAAGGAAAACTACGAAAATTTTGGCCGGTAGGGGCATTGTATGCCGGTAGGGCGATGTCCTGACCCTACCACCAGCGTACGGCCAGCATGGAGAGTTCAGGCAAGTCGTCTTCAGCGGGCCATGCCATCGGCTTGTAGGTGCCAAAGACGTGGTCCCACCAGTCTACGGCGAGGCCAAAGTTGTGGTGCCACATGCCGTACTTGTGGTGTACATAGTGGACGGGCATTTTCATCCAGAAGCACTTGCGAGGGTTTTCGTGCTGCAGTTGGTGAGCGTAGGCGGAAAACCCAGAGTACACTAGCGCACCGAGGGCCCAGCCCAGGCCGATGGTGAGGGAAAAAATAAAGGGGATGGCCATTGCGATCGCACTGCCCAAAACATAATCCCGAAACTCCCACACCACCCCCTGGCCCTCATTGCGCCGATGGTGATCGCGATGACGCTGACCGACCTTGGGGGAGACATGCATGAGCCGGTGGAGCCAGTACTCAACAAAACTAGCAAACACAAAGGCAGCGACAAAGCTAAGGGCAAACACGAGTGGCTGGGGCATGGGTAACTCCATTAAGGATGCAGGCGAGGGGAAATGCGAGCCCATCAGGGCACGGCTCCATCCTATTATTGTGAAATATTTTACGAACACAAGACAAATTGTAAAGTATCCCTTTGCGTCCTTAGTCCGTAGCCCAGCTTCCCTGACCTATTCCCTAACCTGTGACCCCATCCCTATCCCTATTTTCCATGGCTGCCCAGTGGCAGCAGCGGGCATTTACTCGCCAGTTACCCCAGGTCCAAACCATTCAGGCCAAATTTCTCCAAAAATTACTCAAGGAACAGCAAGGAACGGCCCTGGGCCAGGCCCTCCAGCTCCATCAGGTGAGTACCCTAGAGGAGTTTCGCCAACGGGTGCCCCGCTGGGACTACGATGGCTATGCTCCCTACTTTGAGCGGGCGGCGGCGGGGGAAAGGAATGTGGTATCGCCGCTGCCGGTGCAGGTGTTTAACATGAGCAGTGGCTCCACCGGTAGCCGCAAACTGGTGCCCATTACCCAGCGGGTGAAGCAAACCCGCGCCTATGCCAACCAGGTAGCCATGGGCTATGCCTTTGAACAGGCTCAGGGCCTGGGCCAATCCGTCGGTCAGTTACTGCTCACCACCTGGATTACGCCCCTGGGCCAGACCAATGGCCAGATTACCTATGGTCACGTCAGTGGCAATCAGCTCCGCACCACCCCATCGTTTGTCTTTAACCGGCTGTTTGTCCAACCCTATGACGCCCTGTTAGTGAGCGATACCGCTGCACGTAACTATGTTTGCCTATTGTTTGGCCTGGGGCAGGAGCGCTTGGCTTACGTGGCGGCCAATTTTCCCCTGATTATGCTGCAGCTATGCACCTATCTGGAACGGTTTGGACCAAACCTAGTGGATGATCTGGGCCGGGGGACGATTTCCCAGGACATTGACCTGGCCCCAGACCTACGGCAACGCCTGGAGGCACGGCTTTCCCCCCAACCCCAACGGGCTAAACAGCTGCACCAACTATTGGACCACCAGGGTCGTCTGCTGCCCCGCCATGTGTGGCCCCATTTAGCTTTTTTGATCACGGCTCGGGGGGGACCGTCCGATTTTTACCTGGAGCGGTTTGCCGAATACTTTGGTAACACCCCTGTGTTTGGGGGAACCTATTCGGCCTCAGAAGCGGTATTTGGTAGTTGCTGCCAACTGGATCAAGACGGGGCCATTTTGGCGCTGAAGACCAATTTCTTTGAGTTTATTGCCCCCGACCAGTGGGAACGGGACCATCCCACCACGTTGCTGCCCCACCAGTTAGAAATCGGTGAATATTATCGCGTCTTGGTGACTAACTATTCCGGTTTCTGCCGCTACGACATTGGCGATGTGTTGCAGGTAATCGACATGCGCCAGGGGGTGCCGGTGGTAGTCTTTCGCTATCGCCAGGGGGGCACCCTCTCGGCCATTACAGAGAAGACGACGGAATACCACGTATCCCAGGTGATGGCAGCCCTACAGGGAGACTCGTTCGACTTAGCCATTGAGGATTTTTGTGTCACCCTGTCGGAGTCCCTGGTGGAGCCCTATTACATTCTCAATGTTGAACTGACGGATACGGCACGGTTATCTGACCCTAAAGCCTTTTTGCAAGCCTTTGACCACAAAATGCAACAGGCCAATGAGTCCTATGGGTTGAAGCGTCAGAAAAATGACATTACGGCTCCCCAGCTGAATGTTTTAGCCCCCGGCAGCTTTAAGCAGCTGCGACAACAGCGGTTAAAGCCCGGTGCCTTGGATGATGCCCAGGTGAAACTGGCCCACATTAGTTGCGATCGCACCCTGCTCCAGGATATTCACATCACCCATCAGTTTCGCTAGTATCCGTCCTCGGAGGTTGCCTCCCATCACCCTTGTCATCAAGCTATATGGGGACTATATGGGGACCAGAGGGTTAGAATGGTTACCTCTGGATAGGATAAGCCAACATGGGCAGTGCAGTAGAGTTTATCGATGAATTTGACGTCATCGTCATTGGGGCAGGGCATGCGGGCTGTGAAGCGGCCTTAGCTGCGGCCCGGCTGGGGGCTCGGACGCTGCTGCTCACCCTGAACCTGGATCGCATTGCCTGGCAGCCCTGTAATCCGGCGGTAGGGGGGCCAGCCAAATCCCAGGTCACCCATGAAGTGGATGCCCTCGGCGGCGAGATTGGCAAAATGGCCGATCGCACCTATTTGCAAAAGCGGGTGCTGAATAATTCTCGGGGTCCTGCCGTGTGGGCCTTGCGGGCCCAGACCGACAAGCGGGAATATGCCGCCATCATGAAAACCATCGTAGAAAACCAGGAGAATCTGGTGTTGCGCGAGGGCATGGCAACAGATTTAATCTTGGGCGAAAACGACGATGTAGTAGGGGTGAAAACCTACTTTGGCGTTGCATTTCGCTGTAAGTCAGTGATTCTCACCACGGGCACTTTTCTGGGTGGGGTGATCTGGGTGGGGGACAAGTCCATGGCCGCTGGCCGGGCCGGTGAATTTGCGGCGGTGGGGCTAACGGAAACCTTGAATAAGTTTGGCTTTGAAACCGGGCGGTTAAAAACGGGCACCCCGGCCCGCGTGGACCGCCGCTCGATCAATTTTGATGTGCTGGAGAAGCAGCCCAGCGACCCAGACCCCAACTGGTTTAGCTTTGACCCAGAGGTATGGGTGGAGCGGGAGACCATGGACTGTCATCTCACCCGCACCACGGCAGAAACCCATCGCATTATCCAGGAGAATCTTCATATGTCGCCGATCTACGGTGGCTGGGTAGATTCTAAGGGACCGCGCTACTGTCCTAGCATCGAAGACAAGATTGTTCGCTTTGCGGATAAAGAGAGTCACCAAATCTTTTTAGAGCCCGAAGGCCGCACCATTCCCGAGATTTATGTGCAGGGGTTTTCCACCGGTCTGCCGGAGAGCATTCAACTGGCCATGCTGCGCAGTTTGCCGGGGCTGGAAAACTGCGCCATGCTGCGTCCGGCCTATGCGGTGGAGTATGACTACTTACCCGCCACCCAATGCTTCCCCACCCTAATGACAAAGAAAATTGAGGGGTTGTTCTGTGCTGGACAAATTAACGGCACCACGGGCTATGAAGAAGCGGCGGCCCAGGGTTTGGTGGCGGGGCTGAATGCGGTGCGCCATACCCTGGGGGAGGAGATGGTGATCTTCCCTCGGGAGGGTAGCTACATTGGGACGCTGATTGATGACCTTTGTACTAAGGATTTGCGGGAGCCCTATCGCCTGCTCACGTCCCGGTCGGAGTATCGGCTGATTTTACGTTCAGATAATGCGGACCAGCGGCTCACCCCCTTAGGTCGGGAAATTGGCCTGATCGATGATCGACGTTGGGAGTTATATACCCGCAAGCAGGCAAATATTGCGGCGGAGAAGGAGCGGCTGCACAGCACCCGAGTGAAGGCCCATGACCCCATGGGGCAGCAGATTGTGGCGGATACGGGACAGAAGATTAAGGATGCGATCTCACTGGCCGAGCTGCTTCGCCGTCCCCAGTTCCACTACGGTCAGTTAGAGCACTATGGCCTGGGCAACCCAGACCTGATGCGGGCTGAAAAGGAAGGGGCTGAAATTGACATTAAATACTCGGGCTACATTCAGCGACAGAAAAAACAGATCGAGCAGGTGGCCAAGCAAACCAATCGCAAGTTACCCCAAAACCTGAACTACATGGCCATTGATACCCTATCCATGGAGGCTCGGGAAAAGCTAACCTCCGTACAACCCTTGACGGTGGGACAGGCCACCCGCATCGGTGGGGTGAATCCGGCGGATATTAATGCACTGCTGGTGCATTTAGAAATTAAAGACCGTCAAAGAGAGGCCGTGGCCCCATAGGACTGGGGGGGCCCATCATCACAAAAGCCACGGGCGAGGGGCTTCCCGTGGCTTTTGTGGTGACGAACAGACTATTTAACCTATCTTTTCCAGTAGGTTTGCTTGATCCAACGGCGCATTTCGTCCGCTGAGTCGGTGTGCAGCATTTGACCGGCCTGGGGATTGTAGGCATACCAGCTGGTTTGCCCTTTGGCATTGACCGTTTGCTGAATATGCACCTTAGTCCAATCACTGAGGGTTTCAGCAAACCCCATCCACAAGGACTGTAGCCAATTGTCTACAGACTGCGTCGTGGTGAGGCTGGTGAGTTGCTCGTATTCCCGCTCCAGGGCGGTGACTAACTGCTGATTTTGGCTAGCTTTAGCCACTTCTAATCGGCGGGTTAGTAAAGTTAATAAATTGGCTTGATGGGTGGATTTAACCTGCTGAGGGTCAACTGTTGTAAAAGTCATTGCGATGCGCCTCCTATGGAATTACGACCTTACACCTTATCTTATTCCAAATGGGAAGGAAATTAAAATTTCAGTATATTTCAATACAAAACCAGGATTACTTGACATAAAAAAATATCCCGATGGGGTTGGTTGACCCACCGGGATACGGTCTGCTGTAGTTTGGATCGGAGTTAGTTGTCTAGACCCCTAGTGAGGGACTAGCCAGCTAGAGCCTTTCAGCGGCATGGCCTAACATCCACGGACGGGTACCGCTGCGGGCACTTTGATTGACCGGCTTAGCGGGCTCACCTTTGCGTTGGACTAGGCGGGGTTCTGGGGTGCCTATCTTTTGCATGAGGCTGCCTGACCCTAGGCTGATATTGGGGGCCGTGAAGATGCGGGATGCGATCGCATCACAATCAGGACAGGCCCTGGGCATGCTGGTCTCCGACATCTTGTGCCATACCTCAAACGGCCCACAGTCATCACATTTATAGTCATACAGTGGCATTGGCTCCGCTCCTATGTGGGTAAAATCGGCCGATCAAAGATCGCCGTCGGCAAGGCCAACGTACAACAGGCATTGGGAATATCCACAATGCCACTGACACGACCCTCCACGGGGGCACAGCTCAGCAGCAAATAGGCCTGTTCCCCGGTATAACCAAACTTCTTCAGATACTCAATGGCATTTAAGCAAGCCTGGCGATAGGCAATGTGCACATCCATGTAATACTGCTTGCCCGAAAACTCATCCACCGAGATGCCTTCGAAGACCAAGTATTCTGAATAGTTGGGTTCCACAGGACCGGGCTTAAAGATCGGGTTGACCATGGCATATTTGTCCATGCCGCCCTTAATGATGTCCACATGGATGTCGATAAATCCCGACATCTCAATGGCCCCACAGAAGGAAATCTCACCATCTCCCTGGGAGAAGTGAATATCCCCCATGGATAGCTTTGCGCCCTCCACATAGACCGGGAAGTAAATACGAGTACCGCGAGAAAGGTTTTTAATGTCGCAGTTACCGCCATGCTCCCGAGGGGGTACAGTACGGGCCGCTTCCGCTGCGACGCGTTCGTACTCCGAGGCGGGCAACTGTCCCAAAATGGCATTGGTGGGGTTAGGTAATGCCGCTAGCACGGGCTGATCGCCCGATAGGCCCGCACCATAGGTGCGCAGGTCGGGGGCAGTGGCCACCAACTCGGCTTCCCGCTTATTCCACTTGGCCAATAGCTCATGGGATGGCGCACAGCCAATCAGACCCGGGTGGGTGATGCCAGCAAACTTAACGCCAGGGATATGGCGAGACGACGTGTAAATCCCCTGGAAATCCCAAATCGCTTTGGCGGGCTCAGGGTAGTGATCGGTGAGAAAACCACCGCCATTTTTCTTGTCAAAAATGCCGGTGAAGCCCCACTCATCTCCCTGGAGCGCCCCAATGTCCACCAGATCGACCACCAGAATGTCACCCGGTTCCGCTCCATTCACCCAGATTGGGCCGCTGAGCACGTGGACTACGGTGAGATCAACGTCACGAATATCGTCGGGACTATCGTTGTTCTTGATTTGGCCGTCAGTCCAATCCTTACATTCAATCCGAAAAACATCCCCTGGATTCACGGAGGCAACGGCAGGAATATCAGGGTGCCACCGATTGTGACCGGGCAGTTCCTGCTCCGACATCGGCTTCGTAAGATCAACTTTAAAGAGAGTCTTAGGCATGGCGTCTACTCTTCTAACAACTAAGTTTGCTTGTAGATCAAATATGTGAATGGGACCCTAGAGAACCGCAGTCTCGGTCAGGCGTTCTCTTAAGAATGAACATTCAGACAACCTAGACGATATCTTCAGAGATTTTCCATCAATAAATGGCCTCTGATTGCCTTTGATGGGAAAAGATTAGCTTAAAGCCTGATCTAGAAGAGATCGTTTTTCCTAGGGAATTTACCCGATATGACAGTAACTTTTATTACTTGATGGAGAATGTCGCCATTGCTACAAAATCAGCTTTTATTTATACAATTAACTGTTGAAAATCTTGGCGGAAAACAATCCATTTCCTATTAACTGGCAGGCTGGATTGTTTTTTGCGTAACCCGTGATTATCAAGGGGATTTTGATGTTAGTAAATGGACAAAACATCGAAATTTAATCCCATTAAATAATGTTAAATTCACTAATTGAATCCCATAAAAAAGCAGAGATTCATTCATCTGAATCTCTGCTTTTTTATGGGAGATAGCTAACGAATTAACGGTCCGTTCTGGCTGTGGGGTTTATACCGCCAAATAACGGTGCAGCAGTTCGTCAGTAAGCAGGTCAGTGGTCCCCCGCTCAACAATGGCACCCTTCTCCATGATGAAGAATTTCTGGGCTAACTTACGGGCAAATTCAATTTTTTGCTCGACAACAACGACAGTAATGCCCTTTTCTTTGTTGATTCGGCGCAGAGTATCTTCAATCTCTTGAACGATCGAGGGCTGAATCCCTTCCGTGGGCTCGTCTAGCAGCATAATTTTAGGGTTGCACATGAGGCCTCTTGCGATCGCAAGCTGCTGCTGCTGTCCACCACTCAATAAACCACCCTGACGTTGCAAATGCTCATTGAGCATCGGAAAGAAGTCAAAAATCTCGCTAGGAATCTTATTCCCCTTCTTCCCACTAGCACTAAAGCCCATCTTCAAATTATCCAAGACAGACAGATAGGGAATAATCTCCCGACCTTGGGGAATATAGGCAATGCCCTGGCGCGCACGCTGATAGGTGGGGGTTTTGGTAATATCCTTGCCCCCAAAGGAAATGGTCCCACTGTTGGGGGTATTCAAACCAATGATGCTACGCAACAAAGTGGTCTTACCCACCCCATTACGCCCCAACAGGCACACAATGTCCCCTTCATTCACAGTCATGCTGATATCAAATAGAACAGGCGTTTGGCCATAGCCAGCTACCACCCGATCCATCTCAAGCAAAGACTTGGTTGCAGTTGTCGATCCATTCATCTCAAGCAGCGGCATTGATTGTTTCACGACCTAAATAAACCTCTATCACTTTGGGATTGCTCTGCACTTCTTGCACCGATCCTTCCGCCAAAACACTGCCCTGATGCAACACTACGATGCGTTCGGCAATCTGTTTGACGAATTCCATGTCATGCTCAATTACCACCACAGAGTGGGTCTTGGCGATACTTTGAATGATTTCACCAGTCATGTAGGTTTCATCCGTCGTCATCCCCGCCGTCGGCTCATCCAACAATACGATGGACGGATCCTGGGCCAGAACCATGGAAATCTCAACCCATTGCTTTTGACCATGGGATAAGGACGAAACTTGATCAAAGGCTTGGTCGATCAAGCCCGTACGCTCTAGTACGTCATAGATTTTGCCTTTCTTGGCCGGCGTCAACTTGGAAGTGATGGACGCTAAAATCCCATGGGCCCCCTTCAATGCCAACAAGATGTTGTCAAAGACCGTCAACTCGTTATAGACATTAGGGTTCTGAAACTTACGACCAATCCCCAGGCGAGCGACCTCATGGGGGCTCTTATTGGTGATCTCCTTGCCATGGTAATAAATATGGCCGGAAAACACTGGAGACTTACTCACGATGGCATCCAGAAGCGTGCTTTTGCCAGCTCCATTCGGACCAATGATGGTCACAATCTCACCGTCATAGACATCCAAGTTAACGCCGCTCAGGGCCTTAAAACCTGAAAAAACAACATTTAAATCCTTTACGGACAAGACCGCTTCCATTTAATCAAGCCTCTTCAGCGTTCTGGTAATCATAATCTATCACTTACAGCCTGACTCAGACTGTAATCAAATTGACGCAACCCTTGACCGGCAAAATGTAATTTACTCCCCAAGGGCTAGTTTTTGACCGTAGTAGCAACCGGTGCTATGGGTGTTGGCTTAGATAAGTTAGCCAAGCTAAACTTCTTGGGCAATAGGCTCATCAGACCATTGGGAATAAACAAGACCACAATCAGCAACAAAATACCAATCATCAGCTGCCAGTCCTGGGTAACCTTCTCCGCATAGTTTTGCGCCTGTCCTAGGAGCATCGCCGCCAGCAATGGGCCAATTAACGTGCCCCGACCGCCAATGGCCACCCAAATCACTACCTGGGTACCAAAGGCCACTGCCAAGTAGACAGGGGAAATAAATCTGTTCAGGGGAACGAATAGCCCCCCAGCCACACCCGCCATAGCCGCGGAAAGGGTCCAGATGAAAATTTTATATTGAGCAACGTCGTAGCCTAGAAATGAAATACGATTTTCGTTCTCATTAATCGAGCGCAGAATCAGGCCAAAGTTCGACTGGGTCAGCCACCAGCTCAGGACCAACACAAAAGCGGTGTAGGCCAAAATGATGAAATAAAGCCCCATGGCAGGAATTTCTATCCCAAACAAGGCCAGTTTGCTGACATCCGTAATGCCATTGGTGCCACCGGTATAGGCCTGCTGACTGATGAAAAAGGTGGTCAACGCCGAGGAAAGAGCCAGTGTAATGATGGTGATGTAAACACCACTGACCTTAGATCGAAAAATGAAATAGCCCACGATGTAGGCAAACAGCGCTGGCACGCCAATCATGGCAAGGAAGGCGATTGGAAAATATTTCAGGGGAGCAATAAACCAGGGCAAAACCTCTAGGCCATTCCACACCATAAAGTCAGGCAGCTCACCGCCGTAGTTGTTGTTCGCTGCGGAGAGGTTGAGCTTCAAATAATAGGCTGAAGCATAGCCCCCCAGGGTAAAGAAAATGCCATGGGCAAAGCTTAAAATACCCGTAAATCCCCAGACTAAATCCAAGGAAATAGCCAGAGTCCCAAACAGTAAAAGCTTCGACACCAGAGCGAGTTGAAACTCCCCCATAACGAAGGGAAGGATGATAAATATCAGCAATCCAATACCGCTAATAGCAGCCAGTTTCGTTGGAAACGTTGACTGCTTGTAACCCATCACTACATTTGCCATATCCAACTCCTAACGATGATCTAGACCGCGATGTTAAAGAAATAATACTGATCCCCAAAAAGGGTTTCTGTATGCCCTAAGTCCGTTTTTGAACGGTAAATAATCCTTCGGGGCGATATCGAATCAACACAATCACCGCAGCCAGCACCAAAACCCGAGCGGTTGGGTCATTGATAATAAACGCGATAATGGCATTGGATTCACCAATTAAAAATGAACCTGCCAAAATACCGATTAGTTTGTCCACACCTCCGGTCACTACTACCATCCAGGCATCGACTAAGTAGTCTTGCCCCATGGGAGGTGCAACGGTTTTGAGCGCAGAAATAACAGCTCCAGCAATTCCCGCCAAACCACAACCGTAGGCAAATGTGCCCATGTCCACTAGCTTAGTGTTAACGCCTAGACACTGCGCCATACTACGATTTTGGGTGACGGCCCTAATCTGACGACCCCAAGACGTCCCGTAGAAGAGGTACATTGTTAGGCCTAACAGTGCTAATGCAATCCCGATAATGAACAGACGATAGTAAGAAATAGCAATTAGGGGGGAGCCAGCAGCATCCGTCAGAAAAGTAATGTTACCTGACAAATAAGAAGGAGACTTTACATACTTCAGCTGAGCGGTAAATATCAGTTTGACGACGCCCTGAAGCACAATACTCAATCCCCAAGTTGCCAAGAGCGTTTCTAAGGGACGACCATATAAGCGACGAATAATGGTCAGCTCAACAATCGCTCCAATAATTGCCGTACCTAGAAAGGCAAAGGGAATCGTGAGCAGCAAATCCATCTTGAAGAGGTCTTGCATTAAGAAAGTGATGTAAGCCCCCAGCATAATAAATTCACCATGGGCCAGGTTGATGATCCGCATCACCCCAAAGGTGATGGATAGGCCTAACCCTGTCAGAAGTAGAATGCCTACAATCCCAATCCCATTCAAGGCCTGATTGAGAATAGTGGAAAGCTGAACCCCTCCTTCTGCGGCCTCTTCTTGGGCTAGCAGATAGAGGGGCGATAACATTGAAGACAAGGCAAAGTCCAGCATGGTACTCAGGAATATGGCTTACAAAATCTTGAACTGGATAGACGTCCTAATAATTATTTAGGTCAAATGTCCTAAATAATTTAGGAAAATAGAAATATCGGCGTTACTGATGCTCGGGAGGGTTTAATCTAAAAAATCCTGGCATGACGCCTTCTATAATCAAATAGATTAAGCCACCTAAATCAGCAGCGGCGAAACATCTACAACAATCAGTCGGCAGACCTCCAGAGGAAACTCTGCCAACAGATTGAAGAATTAAACTAGATCTGATTAAAAATCAGTCTTAGAGGAACTGAGGAACTAGATCCTTACCCGTTTCCTTGGTCGGATCGCTGCGATCGTCAGGAGTTGGGTGTACACACTCACGGCCTTTGTAGAGGGCCTGACTCCAAGGAATAGGCTTAACGGCTGAATCAGTGGAAAACACAATTTCGGCCTGGCCGTCTTCCTTCCACTTACCAATCCGAGAATAGAGATAGGTGTGGTAGTTGTCCGGGTCTATTTTCACCTTGCCCTGGGGAGCGTTAAACTCTTGTCCCCTGGTGGCTTCCCGCAGCGTTGCTGTAGTGATTTCGTCGCCTGCTTCTAGGATCTTCTTCATCGCCTGGGCCATAAAGAAGGTTTGCAAGTAGGCGGCTTCCATTACACCGTTAGTCACACGGTCGTCACCAAACATCGCCTTAAACTGCTCAACAAACGCCTTGTTTTCAGGCGTTTCAACAGTTTGGAAGTAGTTGAAACTGGTGAAGTGTCCGGCTGAATATTCAGGACCCATGGCCTGAATCTCTTCCTCTGTGGTGGGGTACGCCATGATGGGAATATCTTCAGCGTTGATGCCCGCATCTTTGTACTGACGATAGAATGCTGGAATACTGTCACCCACCAGGTTACTGAGGACAAAATCAGGCTTGGCGGCCTTGATTTTGTTAATGATAGTAATAAATTCGGTGGTTCCTAGGGCTGCATATTCGTCACCCACAGCGCTACCGCCTGCTTTCTCTAGCTCAGCGATCGCAATCCGGTTACTTTCCTTGGGATAGATGTAGTCAGATCCGATAAAGAAACCCTTGGGGCCAAAGTTTTCGTAGCAATAGGGAATGGAATCCGTAATCTGCTGGTTAGGTGCAGCACCTGTGTAGAAGACGTTGGAGCTACACTCGTTTCCTTCGTAATAAACCGGGTAGTAAAGGATGGAATCCTTCTCTTCAAAAACCGGGAGTACGGATTTACGACTAGCCGAGGTATAACAACCCAGGACACAAACAACCTTATCTTCGGCAATCAGACGCTTCGACATTTGGTTGTAAAGGTCCCAGTTGGAGTCAGGGTTGACCACAATCTTCTCAATGGTTTTACCAGCAATACCGGCACCGTTGGCTTCCCAGGGGCCTGTACCCGTATTGATTTGCTCCAGGGCCAAGAAGGTGGCATCCTGCAAAGACTTTTCAACAATCGCGATGGTGCCCGTAGTGGAGTACATAACCCCCACTTTGATCACGTCCCCACCACCAGCTACTGAGGCGTCGCCACCACCAGCATCGGTAGCAGTGTCGCCACCGCCACCGCCACAAGCTGCTAAAACGCTTGTAGTGGCGGCTAGGGAGCCGTATTGAATAAATTTGCGTCGACTGAGATTGCTTGAACTGCGGGAATTTGTCATAAAAGTTGCCTAACCTCACACATCATAAGAAACGAGCTACAAACCTTGGTTAAACCCTGGGGTCGAACCCTGGGCCTAGGCCAAGAAAACAGCTTAGCGATTTACCCTAGCATGCTATTTGCACTCAGAAGCCTATGGGCTCATTGCCCATCGAGAACACGTATCGCTACACTCACTCATGGTGTTACCAGTGGAGCATCCTACCTACAGCTAGGCAGAACCACTGGATACCCATGAACTTTATATACTAATACAGCTGATTTTTGTCGCCGATGATACAAAAAGGGGATCCCAGGGCTTGGTCTGATGCATTCTTTATGAGCTCTGAATTTTCGTAAATTCAAAGGATGGGAAATGTTAAGGACTTCGTTATCTTGCGATGGGTCTTTAAAAATTAACTATCTTTTAATTTAAGTTCTGTATTGGTTTTTACCAGCCTTTCCTGGCTTGTGAGTCAAGGTTCTGTTGTATCTAAATTTACATTCCCATTAAAAATGAAGTTGTAAATTTATTATCGCTACCTGTTGAGTTGTTGATCAGCGGTTAACTATTTCATTTCGACGATGGCAATAACGTTGTTTTTTAATGTTATGCCTTATTTTCTAATAATTTTCAGTGATTTCCAGCCTCAGTTAAGGGTCTCAATAGCAGCGTAAAAGTTTTAGGAGTCAGAACATGTCTGTTCACGGCGATATTTCTTCGAGTAACGATTCTGTTGGAGTGGCAGTTGTCAACTATAAGATGCCTCGACTGCATACAAAGGATGAGGTGCTTGAAAACTGTCAAAAAATCTCGGACATGATTGACGGGATGAAGGTCGGTTTGCCGGGAATGGATTTGGTTATTTTTCCTGAGTATTCCACCCATGGCATCATGTATGACCCTGGCGAGATGATGGAAAACGCGTCTATCATTCCGGGGTCCGAGACCGATATTTTTGCTGCAGCCTGCATTCGCAACAAGGTGTGGGGTGTCTTTTCCTTAACAGGAGAACGCCATGAAGAGCACCCGAAGAAGGTGCCCTATAACACCTTGATTTTGATGAACGATCAGGGCGAGATTGTTCAAAAATACCGCAAGATTATGCCCTGGACTCCCATTGAGGGCTGGTATCCAGGGAACTGCACCTATGTTTCTGAAGGGCCTAAGGGACTGAAGATTAGTCTGATTATTTGTGACGATGGTAATTACCCTGAAATCTGGCGCGACTGTGTGATGAAGGGGGCTGAGCTAGTGATTCGTTGCCAGGGATATATGTATCCATCGAAGGATCAACAGGTGATTGTATCTAAGGCCATGGCCTGGATGAACAATACCTATGTGGCGGTGGCCAATGCCGCTGGGTTTGATGGGGTTTATAGCTACTTTGGTCATTCTGCCATTATTGGTTTTGATGGTCGGACGTTGGGTGAATGTGGCGAAGAGGAGAATGGCATTCAGTATGCAGCCCTTTCCAAGTTTGCTATCCGAGATTTTCGTGCACATTCCCAGTCCCAAAACCACATCTATAAGCTCTTGCATCGAGGCTATACCGGCATGATTAACTCCGGTGATGGAGATGAGGGTCTGCAGGAATGTCCCTATGAGTTTTACCGCGAGTGGGTGCTGGATCCTCAGAAGACTAAGGAGAAAGTTGAGGCCCTAACGCGCTCTACGGCAGGTACAGCTGAATGTCCCATCGAGGGGATTCCGAATCAAAAGACGGTTGCCTCAGTGCCGATGCCTTCGGTTAAGAAGTCGGAGCCGGTGGTGGTGACTCAGCCGGTGTCCTAGGCCAGTTTGCCAAAACTTTGCCGAAAACATCTAGGTCGATAGAGACAATCTTGGATTGATCCCATGGGTTGTAATTCCAAGGGTTGGCCTGCTGGGCCAACCCTTGGTAGTTTCCTGTGGGTAGGATGCAACGTTTTAACTGATAACCCCATGTATCTGACGCCCAAAGAGTCTGAGCGATTAACCTTATTTACCGCTGCTGAAATTGCCCGTCGCCGCAAGGACCGGGGGATTCAGCTGAATGTGCCAGAAGCGATCGCATTTATCAGCGACTACATCGTGGAAGGTGCCCGAGAAGATAAAACCGTGGCCCAACTGATGGCGGAGGGGGCCACCCTACTGACGACGGCAGATGTGCTGCCCGGTGTACCTGAATTAATTCCACTGATCCAGGTGGAAGGCCATTTTAATGACGGCACTAAACTGGTCAGCGTCCACAATCCCATTCGGCCCCAGGAGGCTTGACCATGGCCAGTGCTGCTAGTGACAACCCCCTAGCTCCGGGGGCTGTGCTCTGTGAGCCGGGTTCCCTAGAACTGAATGCTGGACGGGTGGCTAAAACCCTAGATGTGGCTAATGTGGGCGACCGGCCCATTCAGGTGGGGTCCCACTATCACTTTTTTGAAGTCAACCGCATGCTCCAGTTTGACCGGGCTGAGACCCTGGGGTTTCGCTTAGATATTCCAGCGGGGACGGCGGTGCGGTTTGAACCGGGGGATACCAAAAGCGTTACCCTGGTGGCCCTGGCGGGCGATCGCATCGTGCAAGGGTTAAATGATTTGGTCAATGGGGCCTTGGACGATCCACAGGTTGTGGCCGATGCCCTGGCCAAGGTCAAGGCCCAAGGGTTTAGTTCTAGTGCAGATAGTTAAGTCAGATAGTTAGGACATTCCCAGCAAAGAAGATACCGGTGATCCAGGCCGCCAAATCCCCTTTCTTGAATGCCCCTTGGGCTATTTCTGGGGTTTTTGACGCTATTCCCCCAATGCAGGGAGTCTCCATGATGCCTCGTTGGAACAATAGACCTATATCGATCGAAGGGGGCCTTTCAGGGGGCCTTCAATCGATATAGCTTTCGATATAGCTTTTTCGAGAAAACACCTTAATTACACCCACCCAGAGGAAATCGGAAATCCATGGAAATTAGCCGCGAGCGCTACGCCGAGCTGTTTGGTCCCACCACGGGGGACCGGGTGCGCCTAGGGGATACCTCCCTAGTGATCGAAGTGGAGCGGGACACAACGGTGTACGGCGATGAGTGTGTCTTTGGCGGCGGTAAAACCCTGCGGGATGGGCTGGGCATGGCCCCTGGCATCACCGCTGCGGATGGGGCGTTGGACCTGGTGATTACCAATGTTTTGCTGATGGACCCGGTGCAGGGCATTGTCAAAACTGACATTGGCATTAAGGACGGCAAAATCGTTGGCATCGGTAAAGCTGGCAATCCAGGCATTATGGAGGGCGTCACCCCCAACCTGGTAATCAGCGCCAATACCGACGTGCGGGCGGGGGAAGGATTGATCGCCACCCCCGGCGGTTTAGATGGCCATGTGCATTTTGACAGTGCCGGTCTCTGTGCCGAAGCCCTCTCCAGCGGGTTGACCACCATGTTAGGGGGCGGACTGGGGCCAGTGACCGTGGGGATTTGCACCAGCGGAGCCCACAACATGAGCATTATGCTCAAGGCCTCGGAGGCGTTTCCCATCAACTTTGGGTTCTTGGGGAAAGGCAGTTCTAGCCTGCCCGAGAGTTTAGTGGAGCAGGTGGCCAATGGGGCCATGGGTCTAAAAATCCATGAGGACTGGGGGGCGATGCCCTCGGTGATTGATACCTGTTTAAATGTGGCCGATCAGTATGACTTCCAGGTGAAGATCCACACCGACACATTGAATGAGTCGGGCTATGTGGAAGATACGTTAGCCGCCATTAAGGGAAGAACAATTCACACTTACCACACGGAAGGGGCCGGTGGGGGCCATGCCCCGGACATCATTAAAGTGGCGTCTTTCCAGCACTGTCTCACTTCCTCCACCAATCCCACCAATCCCTACACCATCAATACCTTTGATGAGCATTTGGACATGGTGATGGTGTGCCACCACCTCAACCCCAGGGTGCCAGAGGATGTGGCCTTTGCCGAGTCTCGGATTCGGGCTGAAACTATTGCCGCCGAGGACATTTTGCACGACATGGGGGCGATTAGCATGTTGGGCTCCGACAGCCAAGGCATGGGGCGGATTGGGGAAGTGATTTGTCGCACCTGGCAACTGGCATCGAAGATGAAGGATCAGCGGGGGACGTTGCCGGAGGATAATGAACGCAACGACAACCATCGGGTGCTGAGATATCTGGCGAAATACACCATTAATGTGGCTCGCACCTGCGGCATTGCCGACTACGTGGGTTCCATTGAGCCGGGCAAGATGGCCGACATTGTACTGTGGCGACCGGGATTCTTTGGCATTAAGCCAGAACTGGTGATTAAGTCTGGGTTTATTGCCTGGTCTCCCATGGGGGAATCCAATGCTTCCTTGATGACCTGTGAGCCGATTTTGTATCGGCCCCAGTGGAGTAGTTTTGGCAGTGCTCCGGCGGCCACCTCTGCCTGTTTTGTGACTCAATTGGCGTTGGAGAGAGGTTTGCCGGAGCGGTTGGGGTTGAATAAGGAACTGTTGCCGGTGAAGAACACGCGACAGTTGACTAAGGCGGATATGTTGCACAACGATGTCTGTCCTGAGATTGAGGTGGATCCTGATACCTTCCAGGTGAGGGTGAATGGGGATCTGGCTACCTGTGAGCCGGTGGATAAGGTGCCCTTGGGACGGTTATATATTTTTCGGTAGAAGGGGTGGTGAGTCTATGGCAGCAGCGCGGGTAGGGATTGGGGGACCAGTGGGGAGTGGTAAGACCGCTTTGTTGGAATGTTTGGTGCCTCGGCTGATGGCCAGGGGGATTGAGGTGGCGGTGGTGACGAATGATTTACTCACCCAGGAAGATGCTGAGCGGTTGCGAAAAAAAGACTTTCTGCCAGCTGAGCGGATCATTGGGGTGGAGACTGGTAGCTGTCCCCACACGGCCATTCGGGAAGATCCCACCATGAATCTGTTGGCCATCCAGGATCTAGAGATAAAGTGGCCTCAGTTGGAGCTGATTTTTGTGGAGAGTGGTGGGGACAATTTGGCTTCCACCTTTAGCTATGACCTGATTGACAGCTACATTTTTGTGATTGATGTAGGGGCTGGGGACGATATTCCCCGCAAAAATGGTCCTGGGTTTATGCAGGCGGACTTGGTGGTGATTAATAAAATCGACATTGCTCCCTATGTGGGAGCTGATTTAGCCACGATTCGGCGGGATACCCAACAGCGACGGACAGGGCCAGTGGTCTATACCAATTGCAAAACGGAAGTGGGCCTAGACCAGGTAGAACAATTTATATTAGAAACCGTATTGTTTCGCACCCCTACCCGATCCGGTGTGGCCGTGGGAGGTGACCGATGACCATTACCACGTTGCCCCAGCCAGAACAGGCGGACCCAACGGTCCTAAAGGTAAATCGATCGCCGTCTGGGATGGAGACAAAACAGCACCTATCCCTGCGGGTGAGCTGTGGAGGGGGAGACCGGGGGGCCTCTTTTATTGCTCACCAGTACGCTACCTATCCCTTTCGCCTGTCGGGCAATTTACGTCTGGATCCGACGGACCCCCACCGGGTCTATGCTTACATCATGAATGCTGGCCCTGGCATATTAGCCGGCGATGATCTGCGGTTGGCTTTACAGGTGGGGGAAGGGGCCAGTATTTACCTAACCGATCAATCGGCGACGAAGGTGCACAGTCGTCCCCAAGGTGGTCCCAAAGCAAATCAAACCTGGACCATGGCAGTGGGGGCTAACGCCTATGTGGAATATGTGCCAGAGCCGGTGATTTTATTTGCGGCGGCGGACTTCACCCAAGGGATGAATATTACTTTGCACCCCCAGGGGCGACTGGTGCTGGGGGAAATCATCGTGCCGGGGCGGCTGGCTCGGGGAGAGTTTTATGAGTTTGAGCGGTTTCAAAGTCGGTTACGGGTGGAAACTCCCGACGGACTGCTGTGCTTTGCGGATAATCAGCTGTTGTGGGGCCAGTCGGCGGGCCAGTCGAATCGCTTTAGACACAGTCCCTTTTTGGCAGAGTTGCCGATCATGGGAAATTTTGTGGTGGTGGTGCCTGGGGTGGTGTTGACCCAGCTGACCCAGGTGTTACAAACCTATGAGCTGTCTCCAGGGCTGCGGGTGGGGCATTCGACGTTGCCGGGTTGTAATGGGATTTTGGTGCGTGCGATCGCAACCCAAGTCAGCCTAATCAAACAGTACCAACACCACCTGCTCAACTGCGTGCGTCAGCTCACGGGCCAACCCCCATTACCCGATATTCCCAAATGATGACTCCCGCCACCACCCACCTAGCCCAAACCTATCTGGGCAATCAATTGCAAGACCCACAGCTGGCCCAGCGATTAGAGACGGCTGCCTATCTAGAAGTGGAACTGGCCCCCAGCGACCGAGTCAAGGGACGGATTTTTACCCAAACCATGACGGGGAAACCTGGGGGAGAAACCGTGGGCATTATCAAAGATCGCCATTGGTCTTTGGCTGAGGGGGATGTCTTTCAAACCACGGCGGGACAGCTGTTGTTGATTCATCTCCAGCCCCAGCCCGTGATGGTGTTGCGCGTCACCCAGGCCACCCCCGATCAGGCCCTAACCCTGATCCACCTAGGTCATACCCTGGGCAACCACCACTGGCCCATCCTAGTGGAATCCGACAAAATTTATATTCAGCTGGCGGGCGACCAAACCGTGATTGAAAGCACGTTACAGGCATTTAAAATTCCAGGATTAGAGATTTCTTACGAGTTGCGATCGCCCACCCAATACCTAAACTTTTCGGCCCATCACCACCCATGACCCCATCCTCTACCTGGTCCCAACGTCTGGCCCTGATGCAATTGGCGGACTCCTTCTTCCCGTCTGGATCTTTCACATTTTCCCACGGGCTAGAAACTCTCATCCAGTCGAGACAAGTGAATACGGCAGAAGAGTTTCAGGACTTTTTAGAACTGTTGCTGCACCAAAAAGTAGGCCCCACGGATCTGGTGGCTCTGGGCCATGCCTATCGGGCCAGTGTCCACCAAGACCTAGCCAGCCTTTACCAAATTGACCAGCGGCTCTTTGCCCATACCCTGGTGGAAGATACCCGACAGGCCCAACAAAAGAGTGGACGTGCCCTGTTAATGGTGGCCCGTACCACCTGGCCCCACCCCCAGCTAGAGGCGATTGCCAAAGATATTGGTCAACAGCAATGCCACGGCCTACATCCGATTATCTTTGCGGCAGTGGGTCAGGTGGTTAATCTTTCCCAGGATGATACGGCCCTAGCGTTTCTCCATGGGTTTATGACTGGGTTATGCGGTGCGGCGATCCGTCTGGGGCTGTTTGGGCATTTGCAGGCCCAGCAGGTACTGACGGCCATAGCTCCAACGGTGACGACGGTTCTCCGTGAGGCGAATGTGCTCTCTTTGGAGGAGATGTGGGCCTGCGCTCCGGCCCTGGAGATTGCTCAGATGGGGCATCGGCAGTTGAATTCGCGGCAGTTTACTAACTGATGGCAACACCGAAAGTTGAACCTTACTGCGTTTTCTTTTGGCATGCACTCTGTTCTCAACAACAGGTCTATGAGAGATAAGCTACCCAATAATTATGCTTTGACGCACTACTAGTTTGTTCCAACGTGAGTTCGACAAATTTCAATTGTTGTAAACTCTTGCAGAACAGGGCTTGTAGCATTCAAAGCGAGGTTTGATTTCCGTCGAACTCAGGTTGATACAAGCACCTCAAAGCCCTGCCCCATAAGCGCTCTGCCATCTCAAGCTAAAAGCTCTTTGGGGGATGACTTCATAGACTGAAAGCCTTGAGCTACCGTGCTGGAGAAATCTGGCTTCCACGAAAAATCAAGGATTTGACATAGATGTGCCAGGCAACCAGATCTTATACATCGACAAACTTACAGGTTACTAACATAACCGATAACTGAAGGCGGCATAACGATGGAGTTCAGCGGCGGCGAGTAACTTTGGCACCCTACCAACCATTTTCATTCCGCCGCTGCAACGATTTGTTGGGCGGCTCCAAACTACATTTTCTATTCTCCACAATTCACTTATCGTCTGAGATTAGGTCTCATTGGGTATCCATTCGGAAGGAATCAGCGCATTTCCGTTTCGCCAACGCTCCACGACAGCCTCTTGGTACCAATCTTCTGAAATATCGGCATGCTCAGTAATGATGATTTGAAAGTCAGGATGAAGTTCATTTACAACATCCCGTACAAGTTCAAACATTCGGACAACCGCTGCTCGATCTTCGTCCTCAAGATCTATCAACGAACTTTCAATATTTTGCTCCGCCGGATAATATACTTGCGATGGTTGATCCAAGAACAGAAAATGTGGAACTGGTCTCGACTTCTGTACAAACCACGAATGCAAAGCAAGATGTGCGATAAGATGGCAGCCTACCCAATTGGCTCCACTCCCCATACCATCCATGCGAATCGGGCCATTATTCGTGTCTGCCACTACTTGCAAATATCTGAGGTCTAAGCGAAATGGATTTCCCCGATGTTCTAGCTCAAGTCGTTCCGCCCATTCGGTCAAGTCCCTGGAGATAAAAGAAAGGATTGAGTCTAAACGCTCCTGAATATTTTCGTCACTGAGATCTGCCTCTAATTGCTCGATCTCACGTTGGAGTTCCGAGATCTCAGCTCGCAACTCGGAGTTATCTGCAACTTGCGGTAGGGTTTCGAGAAATAGGCTGATACGCCCAAGAACATAAGCTCGACGAGCAGCACTATCTCGTAATCGAACCAGTCGATCATCTGCGCGTCGCAACGCATCAAGTGCTGTTCGATTTTCTTGCAAAAGTCTTTTCGTTCCGTTGATTCTTTGCTCTTGTTCAAGTATTAACGCTTCTAATCCTGGTGTGTGTCTAGTAACTTGTCCAAGCTGCTCAGACACACGCTGTATCTCCAGTTCCAAAGTTTCGGACGAAGGGAGATTGATAGTAGGTTGATCGCACAATGGGCAGCATGGTTCTTCTGAATTAGCAAAGAGGCGCAAACTAGTTAAGCGGGAGACTTGCTCACGTGTTTCTCGAACAAAACCATTTTCATCAGACAGCAGTGTCCGCATAGCTTCTAGCTCATCTTGATGACGAGTAAGTTGATCTCGCAAAGATGCGTGTTCATTATTGAGCCTCACGAGTTCTGCTTGCTCAGGGTTTTCTTCGTAGCGAATAAGTTGCTCCTCTGGTGAGACATTTACTGCTGCACGTAGTGCTGCAACAGCAGCATCCCAGGACTCTGGAGCTTCATCTTGAGCCAAGAGTCCGGCATCCCGTCCTTCTGTAAGCAAAGATGCCGCATCATTAATGCCACCACTTGCTACTGCTTCGAGTCTAGCTAATGTACGTTCTCGCTCTCGTAACTGACGGCGCAGTTCTCTCAGTCTTGCTTTACCTGCAACGAAGTTATCGTCTACTGCACCTAGAAAATAGGGCAAGGTATCTTTGATAGCCTGAGTGACGAAAGAACCAGCTTGGGGATCACCTTGTCCGTGAAATAAAAATCCTCGCTGGCTAACCTCATTTTGATCTTGAAATGCAAAAGCAAGTGCATGTCGTAGTGTTGTTGTTAAGGCAGGTCGAGTTTGCCCCTCAGAGGGTTCGTGAATACTGAGATCAATACCAACAATACTCTTCAATCGTTCAACAATGCTATCGATATTAGTTGTGACAGAAAGCTCATCTGCGGTAGGAATATTTAATGTTGAACCCACGGCATAATAGGCTCCCGAGCTACTTGTTCGATCAGCATCTGGCGCACGTCGGGCGATAAAATGCTCTGCCGATCCGTCAGTAATCCGTAATGCATACCAACTTACACTATTCCGAATAGCTCCTGCTGGAATTGCACAAGATGAGCTGCCAAGACAATAGTCAACTATGCTAATCAAAGCGGATTTCCCGGTCTTAGAGTCTCCAGTGATTATGTTCACTTCCCCAGGACGCAACGATAGCAAGCGACGATCGCCCTGAAACGAATATAGGATGATATCAAGAATCTGAATACTCAAGGCATTACCCCAAAAAGAGTCATAACAGTTGTGTAATCACCAGAGGATGCAAACCACTTACCTACAAACTTTGCTTTTTTCATGCAATGTTGAACCTCGTCAGAAGACTCTCTCAAAAAACGGCTCATTGAGCGTGGCCTTGGTTCAGCCACAATTTGAGATGAGGATATGTTAAGCATCTGACCATTGGCTCCGAACAGCACGCCTTCTTTTATAAGGGGTACTAGCGCTGTTGCTCGTTCCGCAAAGCGAACATGGACTTGTGGATTCTCTCCAAGCCATGCAGCCAGAGATGTGCGGATAGCCCTAGGTAGGCTCTCCCGCGTGGATTTATGCAAAACTATCGGCATAGCAACGAACGTTAGTGGATAAGGAATTCCCTGTTCATCAATACTGCCATATCCTTCAGCGCAAGACCAAATAAGTGCTGCAAGGAATGCTGGATTAAGAAGTCGAGCTTGCTCAATGGGTCTATCCGACCACGATGAAATGGTCATGAGATCCCCTGCGGTTCAAGAACTTGCTGTAGACGGTTCATAAACTCGGGATGCCATCCGACCTTAAGCCCATCAGCCAAAATGTGAAATGACCCCCGTGTTATACATCGTTCTCGAACTTGGGAGCGAATTGGATAGTTACTATCTTCCATCCAGTTATAAATTCTTTGAGCTACCTCTCTCTTTACCTGCTCAGTTGCATCATCGCCTATTTCATCTGCAACACGAGCAAATTGAAGTTCCCACTCTTCCCGTAAGCGTCGCTCGTACTTGTCAAGATCACCTATTAAAATTAGATCTTCTCTTACCCACCGAGATCGTTGCTGGAATGCACGGTAATAGTCTCGAATTGCAAAGAGAATACGTTGTTCTCCAATACCAGTAAGTCTCACCTGCTGAACAAATACTGAATTGTCATAAAAAGTAGAGTCAACCTCCGCACCCAGGATATCCTCATCCACAGGAAGGGCTTCATCTTTGAATTGCTCCCGAAGGTCATCAACTGAACTTTCAATCTCGTTACTGAGAATTGGCGGTGTATCTGGAGTGCTCAGTTGTCCAAGCACCCGTTTGTACCACCAACCCTCAAGTCTCGTAAGGAAGGATTCAAGGTGGTTACGTCGTACCACGAGGCGAGCCTCAACACGTAAGGCTTCACTAATATCACTAATATTTGGGGCGTTGGGAAGTATCGTAATGGAACTAACTAAAGCTATTTGAGCATCGGGCGAGAGACCTCGGAATAGTCTATAAGCTGGCTCATTTGTTTGGTTTGTAGATGTAGTCGCTGTTGCCTGTAACTTCTTAAGAGCCTCAGTTTCGTTGCGATTTTCAAGCATAAGGTAGCTGGCTGAGGCTTCTCTACCAATACTACTCGTGGTAATTAGGTATAGCCGAGCATCTTCGGGAATGCTGCCATTTGCACGTCCCTCCATCCAGACACGAAAACTTTTCCAGAGATCAGAGCTTGCATCAGTCAGATTCGCTGCGTGATTGCAATGGTGCTTTAGTTGCAATAGCTCAGGAGCAGAACCGTCTTGCTCAAAGACAACGTCATCAAGTGTCTCAAGGTAAACCGCAAAAACTTCATCTTTTGCGAGCCGTTTAAGAGATGACAAAAGAGCTGAACGCACCTGGTATAAATATCCAAGTGCAGAGTCGGTGGCAGAGAAGTTTGAATTTGCAGTCACTAGCCCCCCCCCCCTTGTCTAGAGGTACGTATGGGTATAGCAAACACTCCTATAATTCTCTAGACATCCCATTGCTTACCTCTACTACGCAAATTATTATAGTGCTGTTTGGTATTGCCACACAAGGGAAAATGGGTTGTATCCCTCTCATGCCTCGGGTAAGTGCTGCGCCGTCCAACTTCTTTTTATACGGATTTTTTCCTCAGATCCACCCAGAAACAGGTGGATCGCAAGAAAGTTTCCTCAGATCCACCTGATTTGGGAGAATCGCAGGAAAGTTTCTTGATAATAAGCTGTTCGAGGGGGATCTGAGGAAACTTTCCGCATATCTTCATGAGTGTCAACAGATAGGTTCCAAACTAACGCCCCCATCGATAACTGGTAGTCCTAAAAAGGTAAGGATGGTTGTAATCCTATTTCTGAAAGGGTTTTGACCAATGAAGCTGGCTTCTGAGTGCCGAAGTATCCTGGTTATTCACAGGATTTCAACCCACAATCCACGAGAGAATAGGCATTCCAGCCCCCAGTGAGTACTTATACTTAGCACCTTCGAGAAGGATGTAAATCTTGATATTCCTTGCTGCATCTAAGATTCAGCCATCCTTACCTATGGGGCACTACCCATGATGCTATTCGGCTGAAATATTATTCCTATCGAATGGAAGAAACTGCTGTACTACTTCAGGAACTTACAACCGTAGCTAAGCCAAGGCAAAAACGCGACCTATCCCAAAAAATTGCTGCACTGCTCCAAGAAGTTGAAACTGTAGCCAAGCCAGGGCATGAGTTCAGCCAACTTGAGCGGGTGCTCATAGCATTAATCATCCTGGTCCTGAATGGAGCGCAGCTCTACACCTAGGTTTTCCAGCTGCTCAGACAACTCAATCAGAACCTGAGTTCGACGGAAATCAAACCTCGAAAGCCCTACTGGATAAAAAATTCGAAGATCCAGGCTGCATAAAGCATTGTCAACAATGGGTTTTATTGAGAAAATCGAGTCATATTCTCAACAGTGAGCTTTACTGATTCAGAGTTTTCTGTGCTTTGAATGCTACAAGCCCTGTTCTGCAAAAGTTACAGCAATTGAAATTTGTCGAACTCACGTTTGCTCCAGCATTAAACTCGCTAAGATGGCCTCAGGGATTTTAAAATCTTTGCTATGGGAGCGGGATAGGTTGTGATGGGTAGCTCCGTGGTGTTAACAGGTGAGGGCAAGTGACCATGCTGTGTGTCGAGTCTCTATTGCAAATACCAGAGTTTCAGTCTTTGCCGCGTAAACGGTTGGATTGGATTTGCGATCGCGCCGAATACATCCAACTACCGGCCGGTAAAATCCTCATAAAAGAAGGCGATCTGCCCAGAGGATTCTTTATCCAGCTCAGCGGTCAAATCACCGTCAGCCGTCAGAGCAATGGAACCGATATGCCCATTGGCCGCCACACCAGCCCATCATTTTTTGGCGAGATTCAAGTGCTCACCGAAGACTTAGTGCCGGTGACCCTGACAGCAGACACAGATGTCGATCTCTACCGTCTGCAATGCGTAGATTTTTTAGACGTGCTCCACAGCTGCCGAGAATTTGAACGAGATATTTTTCGCACCGTAGGTCAACGACTACGGGGATTGGAGTCCTTTATCCAGAGCCGGGAAAAAATGGCCGCCCTGGGCACCCTATCGGCGGGGTTGGCCCATGAACTGAATAACCCTGCGGCAGCGCTGGTGAGATCCCTAAAAGACTTGCAACCTGCCATGCTGGAACTACAGCGCATGAACCTGGTATATGGCCAGCGCCAAGTGGATGATGACCATACCCAGGAGTGGTTAGAACTACGCGATCGCGGTTTTGAAGCCATTGCTCACCCCGACAATGACCCACTGGCCCAGGGCGATCGGGAAGATGCCCTGACGGACTGGCTAGAAGAGTATGGTGTGGAAGATGCCTGGAAGATAGCAGGACCGTTGGCGGCTGGCAAAATGGAACCGGCTAAGTTGGACGAAATGACGGGTCGCTGGCGGGATGACTCCACCGAGCTGCGGGATATGGGCCTCCGCTGGTTGGCTTTGTCCTTTGAGGTAATGGGCATGCTCCACAGTGGTTTGGATGGTGCCAATCGCATCTCCACCCTGGTGCAATCCATGAAGTCCTATTCCTATATGGACCGGGCCGCCCAGCAACAGATCAATATCCATGACGGGATTGAAGACACGCTGCGGTTATTTGCCTTTAAGTTTAAACATGGCATTACAGTGGAACGCCATTACAATCAAAACCTGCCAAAGATTATGGCCTTTGGCAGTGAACTGAACCAGGTGTGGACCAACCTGATCGACAATGCTGTAGATGCGCTGAATGAGCATTTTGTTGGAGACTCCCCCAAAATTATTATTCGTACCTGCGAAAAGAACGGCTATCTTCGGGTGGAGGTGGAAGACAATGGCCCAGGCATTCCAGCGGAAATAAAGGGTCGATTAACAGAGCCCTTTTTTACCACCAAGCCCATGGGGCAGGGTACTGGCCTAGGACTCGATGTGGTGCAGCGCATTGTTGAAAAACGCCATGGGGGGAGTCTTTTCTATGAGTCGGTACCTGGGCGTACCTCTTTCACTGTGCTACTGCCCCTGTAGAAGACGATAGTTTAGTTATGCTTTCATGACACCCCAGACGATCCAGACCAGGTTTGTGGACATTGCCCAAGGGTTGAGTGGGGAGTTGGCGGTTGCGATCGCAAACTCCCCACCCCTCCAACTGATCCCCCGCCAAGATTCCCCATTCCCAGAACGTCTATGCCGGGCCGTCGCCGGACAACAACTCTCAGTTAAAGCCGCCGCATCGATTTGGGCACGGGTAGTGGAAAGTGCCGCCGAACAACCCCTGGTGGACTACTTGGCCACGGTTTCTCCCGATACATTACGGAGCTGTGGTTTATCGGGAGCGAAAGCAAAAGCCATGGGGGCAATTGCCATGGCAACCCGAGCCAATCAGCTCAATGAAAGTCTGTTGTGTGAACTGGATCACGATGATCGCACCCGTTGCCTGACGGAGATTTGGGGGGTGGGCCAATGGACCGCCGATATGATGGGGATCTTTTACTTTGGGGATCCAGACATATGGCCTGATGGAGACACCACCGCGCGAAAAAATCTTGAACGATTAACCAGCCGTCGTCGCAAAACCGTACGCACCGCTGCTCGGTTTGCTCCCTATCGATCCTATCTGGCATTGTACATGTGGCACCAGGCCGATACGCCCACTGTTTGATGCACCTAGTCTAATGAGACTATTGGGGGAAACCTGCGGCATTGAAACAATGCCATAAAAAACGAGTGGTTCAGTGAACCACTCGCATTACAAGACTAACCAGATTTGAATTTAGTTAGCGATCGCAACGTTAGAAAGAACTGCGGCTACGGCCGCCACCGCCACCGCGACTGCCGCCGGCAGACTCAGTACGGGGCTTAGCTTCATTTACTTTCATATTACGACCCATCCATTCAGCGCCGTCCAGCGCTTCAATGGCTTTTGCTTCATCATCTTTGGCAGCCATCTCGACGAACGCAAATCCGCGAGGACGACCGGTTTCACGATCCGTTGGCAAACTAACGCGACTAACGCGACCATACTCAGCAAAGACAGCTTCTACGTCTTCGCTTGTGACATCGTAGGACAAATTGCCCACATAAATAGACATGAGGAAATCCCCTTTTAATCAAAACAACGTAGCGAGTTAAACGGAGATATTCCTGTACTGAAATCGAAATCCCAACAAAGCTAATTACTCTACCGAAAACTTACCGGTTATGACTTTAACACCTCATCGTAAGGTTTGGGAACCCTAAAGCACTAATTTTTTAAGTAAGTCTTAAGTAAAGTTGATGGCCAGCTAGGGGCTGATGGGGCTGAGGGTAACCCACTGGCCTGAAGGCCGGGTAGGAGCTGTAGGCTGCTGTTCCTTAGTTTTCTACGCATCAGCGACAAGGTCACAATAGTAATAATTGATACATTGCTTTAATTGCAATTCCAAACTCTTTGGAGACCATAAATCAAGGAGACTTATTGCTTGAATCTTCTCAATACGTTTGCAATCAAAGCTTCCAGGGAAGACTGAAGCTGCCCGTTTTTTTATACCTCTATCCGTATTGGTCACATCTCCTCCGTGATACTACGCTCAAATATAAGTAGTTAATGATACTTAGCTATTCAATATTTGCGTAGTTATCCCAATGGGGTAGCAAAGTTTGGCGGATGGAGAGGACCCGGCAGTTTCTTGATCCAAAGCAATGTTATGGACTATAAAAAACAGTTTTTCCTCGGTTTGCTAGCAGCATTGTTATTAGGGGTGTTTAGCTTCGGGGCCCAGGCCCATGACCCCCACGATGTGGTGCAGCAAGTAGAGTTGTCGCCTAACTACAGCCAGGATCAAACCATGTATCTGCTGGTACGGGGTAATTTTCTCAAGTCCATGGATGGTGGGGCCACCTGGCAACGACAGGTCCAGGGGTTAGATCATCAAACCCCGTTGACGGCCTTTGCCATTGCGCCCACAGCCCCTGACCATCTATATCTCAGTACTGAAGGAGACGGGCTTTATGAGTCCGACAATAGGGGCAAAGCCTGGCATCAGAGCCCAGGGCTGCCGGAACGGATCCTGGGCAAGGTGGCCGTATCTCCTACGCACGCTGATCAGGTATTTGTGGCGGGTCACGATGGCAATCTGTACCGCAGGGATAGCGGTGGATGGGCTTTAGCCTTGTCAACAGATGTACCCATCAGTGCGATCGCAACCACCTCCACGCACATTGTTATCGGTGACCACCAGGGCCAGCTCTACAGCTCCACCGATCAGGGCCAAACCTGGTCAGCTCTGAGCAGCTTAGACAGTGCCATCACCAGCATCAGCTTTCCCCAGGACACCGACCCAAATAGCTTCTGGATTGGCACAGCAAACCATGGCATCCTAAGAACTCTGGACGGGGGTAAAACCCTGACTGCGATTAACCAAGGGCTATCTGAAACCACTATTCAGGAGATCGTTAGCACCGTCCACAACAACCAGGTCACCCTCTATGCCTCCACCGACCAGGACGGTGTATTTTACTCAGATAATGGCGGCGACACCTGGCAACCGGTAGCCAATGGCCTGACCACCACACCCCAGGCAGACAAAATGGGCTACCCTCACTTTACTGACCTAGCCATGTCTCCTAGTTTTGCCCAGGATGGTACGGTGCTGGCTAGTGGGTTTAATGGCCTATTTAAGACCACGGATCAGGGAGACTCTTGGACTCAGCTCGACACATTACCGGGGGATATTGTGATGGCCCTGGCCCTGTCACCCGATTATGGTACTGATAACACCCTGGTGGCGGTCACCTATGTGGGAGAAGCCTACCTGAGTGAAGATGGTGGTGACAGCTGGAACCCTATGGCTAAAGGCCTGGAGCTACCTTACTTTACCGATCGGTTGCAACCCATCGAGCGCAATGACGATCCGCGCCGATTTCAGTCTCTAGCATTTTCGCCCAACTATGGTAAAGACCGCACCCTATTTGCCACCATCTTGAACAATGGCGTCCTCCGATACTCTCCAACAATGGGTTGGAAGCTACAACAGTTTGAAGGATGGGAGCGGGCCCTGGCCATCGCCCCCTCCCCTAACTTTAGCCAGGACAAAACCCTATTCCTCGGCACCCAAGAAGGCCGCATTTATCGCTCTAGGAACGGTGGCAAGACCTTTGCAAAGGTCAGTGAAATCCCTCGTCAGCTTGGCAATGAGTCTCCGTTTATGGTGGTTTCTCCTAACTATGCTCAGGATCAGACCGTTTTTATGACTGGCGCGGCTGGGGTATACAAAACCACTGATGCGGGACTGTCCTGGCAGGCCATGACCGCTGAAGCCCAGGTCAAAGACCGACTCAAGTTGAAGCTGGCGATTTCCCCCAATTATGGTGAAGATCAAACCCTGTGGCTGGGGACGAGCGACGGCCTGCTAGAGACCCACGATGGTGGGCAGACGTGGAATGGTGTGATTAGCGCCTATGGTGACCACCCCTATATTGAAGCAGTAGCGGTGTCCCCCAACTATGTTCAGGACCAAACACTGATCACCAGTGTGCGCGGTAAGGGATTGTTTAAGAGTACGGATGGTGGTCAGACGTTTGCCACCGTCGGTGATGCTGCCTTGCCCCTGGCGATTGTTGACAACTTTGAGTACGGGGCCATGCCCCTGGTGTTTTCGCCTAACTATGCACAGGACCAAACACTCTTTGGGTTTGGTGCCGTTAGGGGCGAAATCTTTAAATCGACTGATGGGGCTGAAACCTGGCAGACAATATCCTTACCTGATGCAGAGATCTTTGCCGCCTATAACCAGCATCAATATTCTCTCCTTAGCCAGATCCTGTTTTTCTTCCACGTGTATCAGATCCAGCTATTAAAGATCGCTCTGGCCTGTGGGGCTGGATTGATTTGCTATGCCCTGTTGAGCGGGGCATCTCGGGTTTTGCAGACCCTGTGGCTGCGACAACCCATCCGCATGGGGGCTGCGACGGTTGTGACTGGAGTTGCGATCGCAGTCCTGCTGGTTTAATGGTCTGGGGCTAGAAATTGAGGACCAATACTGGGTATCAAGTTAAGCCGGAAAATCCTGGCTAGGTGGGGAATCAGGGGCCAGAAGCCAGTGAGGTCCTGATTCCTGGCTCCTGACTCCTGAATACTATCCTTGAGAAAACGTCCCGCTTTGAGTTGGTACCCCGAATACTGACTTCGTATCCCTAAAAACCAAGAGAACACCGTGCCTGGGATCGGGCCGACTAGGCACGGTGGCAAGACTAAGCCTGACTCAGCAATTGTTGCGATTCAGACCGTCCGGAACGGATGAGTTGTTGGGTGTGAACAAACCCTAAGACCGTAGTCAGGGTGCCCAACAGACTTAAGGCTAGGACTAGTTGCGCCGGCATACCTAAAACATAGATAGGGCTAAAAGCTAGGGCGCGCCAAAAGATTTCCATCACCATTGCCAGACCTGGAAAGACTAAACAGCTGATGCTGCCCACTGCCCCAAGCCAGATCCAGTTTTTCTGGCGGGGAAGCATCAGTAAGGTTTGGCTGACCAGGGTAGAAAACAGAATCGACCCAATGAACATTAAGATACAGCAGACAAAGGTTAACACATTCAGCCTGGTGGGGAGAAAGTCGCCGTAGTAGCCCAAGAACGTCACTCCTATGAGACTGCTTAGGAGCAACAGGTTGAGTGCGATCGCAACTACCGGAGAGCTAGTATCCCCAATCACCAAATCTTGCCACAGTGAGAGTCGCTCATGGCGAGGCTTAGCATGGCGAAATCGGGACCAGTCTTTTAAGGTTTGGCGAGCCGGAGACAGCGCCACCATCAGAAAGATACAGTAAACCAGGCTGAGTAAAACAGTCAAGGCGAGATGTACAGGCACATTATCCTCTTGGAGCCGCGTGCCGGTCAGACCCACCATCAAGGTTGCAAAGATCAACGTGAGCAGATAGCTAAAGCGTCGTTTGAGTAATGTGGTATCAGAGTTGTTAAAGCGTCTTTCCAACCCATGGCCCAGCAGGGCATACCAGCCAGCAGCATGAGCCAGAGCCAAAATCACATACTCTGGGGAATTAATCCGAAAATCTCCCAGAGCTAGATTGATGTTTGGCGTTACAGTCGCTTGAGCAAAATTAAAGTAGACAAGACTTGAGAAGGGTGAAAATAAAGTGGCCCACAAAAGCACATTAACATCCGTGTTGCGGGCAAACTCTTCGGAGTTGATATAGAAAAACATAACCCAGTTAAATCCGATCACACCCGCCGCCAGTAGCCAGGGCTGTAACCCCAAGACCATCGGATTAGAGACCGATAGGCTGAGCAATAGTGCCGCTAAGTAAAAGATCAGAGTTTGGCTGAGCAAGGTCAGATCGAACCCTAGCAGCTGCGTTATGGTATAGCCCGCCTTGAAGCCAATGGCCCAGTGTAGGGGGAACAGCAAACCAACGGCCAGATATAAACAAACCGGTACCCCCAAAAGTTTACCGCTCAAAATAGTAAAGGCCGATTTGGGGCTGAGTTGCAAAAAGTTCAGCGTTCCCCGACGTTGTTCATCTGCTAGATTGTTGGCCAGCATAAACACTCCCCCACCCATGAGGGGAAAAACAATCAGGACGCTGAAACAGGTGTAGATGTGGCTGTACCATTTGGGCCAGTCTATTTGATACGACTGTTTGTCTGCGGTGACGGTGCAGCTTGCATTAGACCAGCTTGTGCCGACTACACAATAGGAATTGTAGTGGAGAGAAACCGCTACGCGGGGCAACGTTACTGTGTAGTACCCACGCTCAGTGTTGTAGAATTCTAGGCCAATGGTTGTGTTAATGAGTTTTTGCACCCGGGGTATTGTCAGTGAATCGTGAGGGTATTGGACCATTCGATCGTGGATCGTTGCAGCCAGGTCCGATACGTTATATTGCCAGTCAGGTCCTGTCAGCTGGTGGCCACTGGGTGTGATCAACTGGCCATCAATTTTAATTAAACGATCGCCCTGTTGAATGGTGTTGAGCGCATTGAGACCTAGGTTTTTATCTCCTCTGACAGGCTCTGTCTCATAAATATGGGCGACAACAATGCCTGATGTGAGCACCCTATCCCGGTTAGCCATATCCAGGGAAATCAAATCTTCCATAGGTTTGGGGCTGAGCTGCGTCTCACCTCGCCATTCAATCATAGGATATGTGGATAGCGACATATCGTTTAACATCACAGGTCCTGGTAGCCCGGACCAAAAGCCAACCATGACAACTATCTGACAGAGGAGAGATAGGGCGATGGCGGTGATCACCGGAAATCGTTTCAGGCGACCCTTGAGTTCTCGCAGCAGTTGGGGGTTGATATCACCCAAGCGATCTACGTGGGGGTGAAGCAGGGTGGTCAAAAGGTTGGTACCAAGCATAGTGATCTCCGGAAAGGCGGTTGGAATGGATGCAAAGGACGGGGTGCCAGGGAAATGGGGATGATTGCTTAGGTGGATTGAATATGGCCGATCTTAAAGAAGATCTCTTCTAAGCTTTCTTGTGCACAATGAAATTCATAGAGCGGAATCTTGGCCTCCACCAGTGCCCGCAGCAGGTCTGCAGCTTCATCCGGGTTACCAGAAAACTGAATTTTGACCTGGCCCGCTTGGGGTTTGGTCTCTAACTCCAGAATGGCAGCGTTAAACTGCCGCACCTCTGTCTGCAAGTCTTGGAGATTGCCACGGGTGCCAATCACAATATGTTGTCGACTTAATCGCTTGTATAGGGTTTCTAGGGGAGCACTTTCCACCAGACAGCCAAACTCTAAAATGCCGATGTCGGTGCAAAGCTCAGCTAAGTCACTGAGTACATGGGACGAAATTATAATAGTTATCCCCAGACTGTGCAGGTTACGCATCACCTGACGAAATTCTTGACGAGCAACAGGATCAAGGCCAGAAACCGGCTCATCTAGCAATAGAATAGAAGGGGTGTGAATAATGCTACGGGCTAGTCCCAGTCGCTGTTTCATACCGCGCGATAGGCTGGTAATAACGCTATTTCTCTTATGGCCCAGATTTACCAGATCCAAAACCTGGTGAATGCTGCGGATGCGTTCTTGACCTTTGAGGCCGTAAAGCCGAGCAAAATAATCTAAATAGTCCCAGACGTTTAAATCTTCGTAGAGTGGAAAATCATCGGGTAGGTAGCCGATTTGTTGCTTGAGATGAAACTGGGGCCGATCGTAGTGTAATTTTTCCCCATGGAAAAAAACGTCGCCGATGGTCGGCGATTCTGCCATAGCCAGCAACCGGATTAGGGTGGTTTTTCCGGCTCCGTTTGGTCCAATCAGACCATATACGGCCCCAGATTTGATCTCTAAGTCCACATCCCGTAGGGCCGTATGGCGATCAAACCGTTTGGTTAAATGTTGAGTCCGGATGGCTAGCTCTATACTTGCTGGGTTAGCACTGACTGGATTAGCTGGAGTCAATGTCTGTGTCATAGGAATCAAACCTACAAATGACTTATAAAGATTTTCATCTGGATACACGGTCTTGATGCAACTGACACACTTAATCTAGCAATAGCCTACAGAGGCGGTCATCTCCGTTTCGGAAAAAGATACAGATTTGCTTAGGGCAGCATCAAAGTTAAAAGATGCACCAAAGCCAACTATGGCTAACAAAGCTGTATGGGGAATATCCTAGCTAGCGAGATTAAATCGCTGTAGCTTGGCATCCAGCAGTTTGGGTAATGTTTTTTGCAGGGCGGATTTGCTGGTAAATTCCAGTTTGTGCTGGGCGGCGATGTCAAAGGGGAATGGGTGCATCTCACTTTTGCGATGAGTATTATTACTCATTTTGCTAAGAAAGTGAGGATACCGTCGAAAATTGCCCATTCAAATAGGCACAACGGTGTCGTAACACTTGAGGTATATTCTTCGCCTCC
>NZ_JAYGIG010000025.1:0-45397 GCF_034932105.1 Leptothoe sp. PORK10 BA2
ATATTGTTGGGACTAGATTGGCGTTCATATTCCAACTCTAGTCCTATTTCCTGCTTGATGCTCTACAACCTCCAACTGACAATACTTCAGCCCCTTTACTGATGGCCGAGGAACACCGGTTACGCCCGAACTCTATCGTGATTGCCTTGATATGTTGCTTAATCAGCGAGATGCGGGTCGAAAGATTCCTTTAGATGAGTCTTATCCCATTGGGCTGAGTGAATCTCAAAAGATGAAACTGCTTCAAAGTTTAGCGCTAAAGCTGATGCGGCTTAATCTCTCTAGTCTGGAAACAGTCAGGGTGGATGAGCATTTTGATCAAGAGTTAAGGAAAACAAGTCTGCCAGAGGCCGTTACCGGGAATCAGATTCGCGCGCTTTTTGTAGACAGAGCGGCACTACTGCGTGAACCGATTGTGGGTCAGGTAGACTTTGCCCACCGCACATTTCAGGAATATTTGGCGGCAAGCGCCGTGTTAGACGAAGATAGCCTTGAGGAGCTGTTGCAAAAAGCTCCAGATGATCAGTGGCGGGAGGCGATCATTGCAGCAGCAGGTTTAGCTAGACCTGCCGAACAGGTCAGGCTGTTGCAGTCTCTGGTCGAACAGGGTAATGGCAATGTGGCCAGTAAGGACCATACCAATTTAAAGGCTTTGATGGGTCGAGAGAAAGATGATAGCGAGGTTAAAAACAAAAAATACTTACATCTGTTGGCTGTCGCCTGTTTAGAAACAGTAACAACCGTTAAGCCAGAGATTCGTCGGTCTGTCCTAGACTGTGCAAAAGCATCGATGCCACCAGGGGATGATGATGAAGTGGCCATGGTGGTGAGAGCAGGCAATGAGGTGGTGCCGCTATTAAACTACGAGGCTAGCTATTCTGCGAAGGAAGCTAGTCGATGTATTAAAGCATTGGTTGGAGTGGGTACTGGTACCGCTATGGAAGCCTTAGTGGACTATGCAAAACAGAGATCTGAGTTAGATGATCTATTCGAAGAGGTCTCGTATGCCTTGGGACGAGGCTGGGATGTTTTTAGCCATGATGCCTATTTAGCCCAAGTTTTATCCCATACGAATAAATTGTATTTAAGCCAAACGCAGGTGAGCGATGTGTCTGCCTTGAGCGCGCTCTCTCAGCTAAATTACTTGTCTTTAAGCCAAACGCAGGTGAGCGATGTGTCTGCCTTGAGCGCGCTCTCTCAGCTAAATGAATTGGATTTAAGCCAAACGCAGGTGAGCGATGTGTCTGCCTTGAGCGCGCTCTCTCAGCTAAATGAATTGGATTTAAGCCAAACGCAGGTGAGCGATGTGTCTGCCTTGAGCGCGCTCTCTCAGCTAAATTACTTGTATTTAAGCCAAACGCAGGTGAGCGATGTGTCTGCCTTGAGCGCGCTCTCTCAGCTAAATAACTTGGATTTACGCCAAACGCAGGTGAGCGATGTGTCTGCCTTAAAACGCTTAAAAAATCTAACTATTATCACCGATGATGCAAATAAAGCAAAACAGTGGCGTTCTGAGAGATTAAAGGTAGGTTTGCAGCAGAACGCTTAAACGATAAAATCACTAACCAGATAGTCAGTCGCAAAGGGGAAAGATGCGGCTACTTCGAGCCTCACCTAGCTCTGGCAAAATGGTTTCAAATTCACACCAGCTCACATCGGGAACGGTGTCCGACTTCCCGGTTCCAGACAAATCTTGTGCGTGGTATGAGGACTCACCTCAAGCCTGGTAAACTACAGCGAACCAGGAGTTTCACGCAGGATCGCATCGGTAAATTCGCAAACTTCTTCCCACCTCTCCCATGGGCCATAACTATGACCTAGTACTTCAACTTCCTCATCAGTAATTTCACATGGGTGAGGGAACACGATGCAGAAACAGTAGTTTTGCCATTTATCCATGCCCCTCTTGAGAGCATCATCTATTTGGGCACGACAGAAATACAAATACCCACCGCCAGAACCATCCCGTTGGGTAATCACTTTTAATGCTCGTCGTTCTGCAACGGCTAATTCAAAGGTCTCCGCATTTAAGCTCTCTGGTTCGAGTGGAGGTCCATAACGGGTAATCAAGCTTTGCCAGTAATGACCTGCATTTAGAGCCATGGGTGAACACCTAAAGAAGTGAGTAAATGGAAATAAGAAAGCAGAGACCTTTACCAGTCGGAGCCAGCCCCACCACCATCACTGCCACCACCGCCAAAGTCAGAACTGCCGCTACTGCTCGACGTATCAGGATAGTAATTGGGTTCGTAGGTGCTACTTGCGGAACCTGAATCAGAGGACGTGCGCGATCGCCCACTTCTCTTAGACCCAGAAGATGGCAATGGACGGTAAATCTGAGCGATTTGCAGATGGGTGCTTTCCCGATTGATAGCCGCATTGCAGGTTGGGCAGTGCCAACCACAAATTTTGACAGCTTTAGCCGCTAAAGACTTTTTTTGCTTGGATGTGAGCAGGGGTTTTAGCTGTTCGGGCTGCAAAAGGTTGATCGCGGTGTGGTTGCGATCGCAACAAAACGCTTGATGCTGAATGCGATAGGATAAACTATCCCGTTCAAACTTTTGCAACAGCTTCCCACTGAGCAGAACGCTGCATCCTGCCATCAGCCCAGCCGCCTGCATAGGGCGCTGAATCCACCACCCAAAGTCTCGAAGAGGAAACCAACCCAGGACACTCGCAAACCCCGCTAGGATAAACACTACCACCACCGAGACTAGGAAAAATGACACCACCTCGTCCCATTCCGGCTGAATCACTTCCCAGAGTACAACCTGGAAACGCCGATTATTTATCAGCCAATCAACGAGGAACTTCAAGAGTTCGCCAAAAATCAGTAAGGCAGCCAGAATGGGAATCAGCAAGCTGAAGCTAAAAATTGCTCCACCCCAGTAACGGGTTGCTGTTAAGACCATAAAGGTGAGGCTATAGAGAACAACCGCGATCGCAATTACAGTGGGAGCCAGAAATAACCCCGTAAATTTATACTCTGGATGTTCACCAACCCAGGTTTCAAAATCTTCTTCACGAAGAACATCCCGTCGCGTTTGCCGTTCTCCCATCTTGAGGGGCGTCGGTTGGCGCGATCGCCAGGTCAAACCCCCCAAAATGCCGAGTAAGCCTAAAGTACTTACCCCCAGCAATTGCCAAATCACCGGAGGGATGACAAACTGCCGGAGCCGATCGGCATTGTGCCGAATCTCGTCCGCGAGTTGCTGGGTGATCTGTATGATTCCGCCCGCATAGTCCTCCCGGCGAAAACGGGGCACTATCACCGTTTCAATCAGCGAGGCGACCTGAGCATCCGGCAGAATCTTGGCCGTTCCTCGACCGGTTTCAATTTCAACTCGGCGCTCATCTCGGGAAACCAGGATCAGGAGTCCATTGTCCTGAGCAGCCTTGCCAATTCCCCAGGTATTAAAAAGTTCCGTAGCGAAGGCTTTAGGAGACGCTGCTGGATCGGTTGTTGGTACCGTAACGACGGCTAACTCAGCTTGCGTATCCGCTTCCAGATCGGTTGCAATTTGATTAATCTGGGCTTCTGCGTCAGGCGAGAGCAATGCGGCCATGTCAGTCACCCAGCCTCCGGAGGTCTGACGGGGGTTGGGAACGTCTTGAACGGTGATTGCAACGGCAATGGGTACCCAACTCAGCCACAGCGACACCATTAGGCAGATGCCTACCAACAGACGGACAGACTGTTTGAATAAAACTGGCCACTGCATAGGGAAGTCTAAAAATGCATAGAGTGATTGGCTATGCTCATAGTCTAACCGCTCTGACATGCCCCACTGGCTTTGTCCTCCAGGCATCGATGATGCACGCCCCGAAGCGGGCAGTAGCAACACCCTTAAAGAAGGTGCACCAAACCAAGGGACTGAACGACAAATCCAAAGCCGTTTGCACTCACCGTAATGCGTGTGAGTGCAAACGACGAGAGCGTTTTCTGATGCCGCGCCAATAGCCTTGCATAAGGGAGATGGACTGTAGTCAGTTCATCTCCGCTTTGTGCTGTTGAGGATAATAAAAATTCTAGCGCGATCGCACGTTCTCTTTTTCAAGAAAGCGCTCTAGCTCAGTCAGCGCATCCGCATCTACTTTGGTTTGCATTGGGCAAAATTTAGGCCCACACATCGAGCAAAACTCAGCCGTTTTATAGATATCGGCAGGTAGCGTTTCATCGTGATATTCTCGAGCGCGTTCTGGGTCAAGCGACAGCTCAAACTGACGATTCCAGTCAAAGTGATAGCGAGCCCGAGACAACTCATCATCGCGATCTCGGGCACCTGCTCTGTGCCTTGCCACATCAGCCGCATGGGCCGCAATTTTATAGGCAATCAGCCCATTGCGCACATCTTCAGCATTGGGCAGACCTAGATGCTCCTTAGGGGTGACATAGCAAAGCATGGCCGTGCCATACCATCCAGCCATCGCAGCTCCGATCGCCGATGTAATGTGGTCATAACCGGGGGCAATGTCGGTCACGAGTGGCCCCAACACATAAAATGGCGCTTCTGAGCACTCTTCCATTTGCTTGCGCACATTAAATTCAATTTGATCCATGGGCACATGACCTGGCCCCTCTACCATCACTTGTACATCGTTCTCCCAGGCGTGACGCGTGAGCTGCCCTAAGGTTTTTAGTTCCGCCAGCTGTGCAGCATCGGATGCGTCATGCAAACACCCTGGGCGAAGTGAGTCACCTAGACTAAATGACACATCATAGCGTTGAAAAATCTCGATGATGTCGCGGAAATGGGTGTACAACGGGTTCTGTTTGTGATGATGCAACATCCAGCGGGCCAAAATGCCGCCGCCCCTTGAAACAATCCCCGTTAAGCGATCTTTGACTAAGGGCAAATGTTCAATCAAAATTCCGGCATGGATGGTCATATAGTCCACACCTTGCTGGGCATGGGTTTCAATAATGTGCAAAAAATCATCGGGCGTGAGATTTTCGACCTTACCATGCACCGATTCCAGTGCTTGATAAATTGGCACCGTGCCAATGGGCACAGGGGAGGCTTGGATAATTGCAGTACGAATCTCGTCGAGATTGCCGCCCCCGGTCGATAAATCCATTACTGTATCAGCACCATATTTCACGGCCAGATGCAGTTTCGCCAACTCCTCCTCAAGACCGGAGGAGTTGGGTGACGCCCCAATGTTGGCATTGACCTTACAGCGTGACGCAATGCCGATCGCCATCGGCTCCAAATTAAGGTGATTGATGTTGGCAGGAATAATCATTCGCCCTCGCGCGACTTCATTGCGAATCAGGTCAACGGGCAACCCTTCGCGCTGCGCGACATAATGCATTTCTTCGGTCGTATGCTCCTGACGAGCATAGTGCATTTGGGTCACGTTGGAGTGACCTCGGCGTGTAGCGAGCCAAGTCGTTCGCATATTTAAATGTCCTCTAGTAAACAGCTTCCCTCCGCTGGTATTAACCAGTCTCAGGTTCTAAGAGTGTGATCTCAGCCTGGAAAACACAGGCACCCCTAGCTTGTGGTTGATCATAACACTGCGTGGCAATTTAAAAAATAGGGTTGCGTTGCAAAAAGATCATTGAGGTTGCGTTGTAAAAAGATCATAAAGAGAGAAGATCCCTGTCGAACTCACTCTTGTTATGCAACCTCTTCAAAGATGTGGGTTTGAGATACGGGCGGCAGCGCTGGTCGATCTTGCAAATAACTTGTGAGGAAAGTGTGAGGCCAATAATTGCTCACTAATTGCTGACGAATTACTTACAATGTGACATAGGCTTATGGCTACTATTGACAGTGACCTATGAATTTAAAGACTGCAGAGCTGATCAAGCTAAATGCGCTATTAGAGGAAAAGTTGAGTAAGTTTGAGCAAACTGAAGCAGCTCTGCGGGAGAGTGAGGAGCGCTACCAGTTGGCGATGGCAGCCTCTCGTGAGGGACTCTGGGACTGGACAATTGGGACGAGCGAAGTTTACTATTCATCGCGATTCAAAGAGATTTTGGGCTACGAAGATCATGAATTTGCCCATGAGTTCAGCGCATTTGAATCGCAGCTGCATCCGGATGACCATGACCGAGTATTAGCCGCTGTACAGGCCCACTTAGCCGGTGAGAGTCCATACGATATTGAGTATCGGCTGAGCAGTAAACAGGGTAACTATCTTTGGATTCGCGCTAAGGGACAGGCGATTTGGGATGAGAGCGGCCAGCCAATCAGAATGGCGGGTTCTATTAGCGACATTACCGAGAGTAAGCAATCGAGCGCTCAGCTCCATGAAATGACTCAGCGCTTAGCCCTCGCCACAAGTGCTGCCAAAATTGGCGTTTGGGACTATGACACAGTTGAAAATCGGCTGATTTGGGACGAAGGCATGTATCGGCTTTATGGCATCAACGGTGATAGTTTTGGAGGGGCTTATGAGGCGTGGAAACAAGGGGTGCATCCCGACGATATAGAGGCCGCCGATGCTGATATTCAAGCTGCGATCGCAGGTGAAAAAGACTTTCACACGGAATTTAGAGTGGTGTGGCCTAACGGGCAGGTGCGGTTTATCGAAGCCCATGCCACTACCTTGCGGAATGAGGCAGGAAAAGCCCAGCGCATGATTGGCGTGAATTGGGATATCACCGAGCGTAAGCAAATGGATATCCAGCTCAAAAACTCTCTTAAGGAGCTAGCGGATGTCAAATTTGCCCTGGATCGTTCTTCTATCCTAGCGATTACCGACAGCAAGGGCCGAATTACCCACGTCAACGACCGGTTCTGCGACATTTCGGAATACAGCCGGGCAGAACTAATCGGCAAAACCCATCGACTGGTCAATTCGGGCTACCATCCGCCCGATTTTTTTCAGCACATGTGGCAAACCATCAGCAGTGGTTTGGTGTGGCAAGGCGAAATCAAAAATCTGACCAAAAGCGGGAGCTATTACTGGGTCCACACCACCATTGTGCCGATTTTGGATGAGTCAGGTTTGACCCTTCAGTATGTAGCCATTCGCAGTGATATTACCGATCGTAAGCGGGCAGAAGCTGACCTCTTGCGGGCTAATGAACGGCTAGAAGCCAAAGTCATGGAACGCACCAAAGAGCTAGAGCAGCAGGCCCACGAGCTGGTTCGATCTAACGAGGAGCTAGGAAAGTTTGCCTATGTGGCCTCCCACGACCTGCAAGAACCGCTGCGGACGATTAGCAGCTTTGTGGAGTTGCTGGTAGAAGAATATGGCGATCGCCTAGATGGGGAAGCGCATGAATATGTTGAGTTTATTGTGGATGGTGCTAACCGTATGCAGCAGCTCATTAAAGACCTGCTGACGTTTTCTCGGGTGGGAACGCGGGGGCAAGAATTTACGACAGTTGACTGCGAAGGGGTCGTTAAGACAGTCCTCCACAGCTTAAAGCTAGCCATGCAGGAATCCCACGCAAAAGTCACCTACGATGCTTTGCCGGTTATAGAAGCTGACGAGTCTCAAATGCAGCAGCTCTTTCAAAACTTGATCGGCAATGCGTTAAAGTTCCGAGGAAAAGAGCCACCGCACATTCATATTTCGGTCACGCAATGCAAAATTGAAACAAACTCAGCAGACGGACATCTGCCATATGCGCAAACATGGGAGTTCTGCGTTCGAGATAACGGCATTGGCATTGACGCTGAATATTTCGATCAGATTTTTGAGATTTTTCAGCGATTGCATTCGCGGCGTCACTATGAAGGCACGGGGATAGGACTCGCCATTTGTCGCAAAATTGTAGAGCGCCATGGCGGACGCATGTGGGTAGAGTCTACACCGGGTGAAGGTACGGCCTTTTATTTCACGCTCTTGAGTCGGTTACCTGCCAATCAGATAGCATAATCTAATCACGCTGGTGATGGCGCATTCATACGCTTACCGCTCACGTTATTAAATACGGCATCATTGCACATGCATATCAGCGACTCTACTCCAATTGACATTTTACTGGTTGAGGACTCTCCTAGCGATGCTAAGCTGACGGCTAAAACATTTCAAAAAGCCAGAGTTCTTAACAATTTGCACATCGTTGAAGATGGTGTGGAAGCTATGGAGTTTTTGCGGCAGGTGACACCGTTTGAAGAAGCGCCTCGCCCTGACTTGATTTTACTGGATTTGAACCTGCCGAGAAAAGATGGTCGTAAGGTACTGGCAGAAATCAAAGATGATCCAGAGCTGCGCACTATTCCAGTGGTCATATTAACGACCTCTGAAGCAGAAGAAGATATTTTGAAAAGCTATGAGCTGCGAGCGAACTGCTACATTACTAAGCCAGTAACGCTAAAACAATTTGTCAAGGCGGTCGAATCGATCGGAGATTTTTGGTTGACGGTCGTGAAGTTGCCGCCTGTGGACTAAGGCCTTTTCCCCTAGGTGAATCATTTGTCTCCTCCGTATTTGCATCACTATACCGATGAATTAGCCCTGATAACTTAGCGCCAAGCATGAGCCAAGATGAATGATGCACTCAAAATTCTATTAGTTGAAGACAATCCCGCAGATGCTTATCTGCTGGAAAAGCTCTTATCTAAGACACCTTTTGTAGAGTTAATTCATGTTGAGCGGCTAGACGAAGGCATTCGCGTGCTTCAATCGGTGAATGGCAATAGTGTAGAATCAGGCGAAAAGATCTTTGACGCTGTTTTGCTCGACCTCTCGCTGCCAGATAGCAAGGGCGGGCTTGATACGGTTAAGAGAATGCACGCGGCTGACCCTGAGATGACGATTGTGGTACTGACGGGGTTAGATGATGAGGAAATTGCGATCGCATCCCTCCGCGAAGGTGCTCAAGACTACCTTGTCAAAGGCGAAATTCAAACAACGCTGCTCATTCGCTCTATTCACTACGCCATTGAACGGCAGCAGCACCTAGACGAACTACAGCATCTCAATGCGGAGCTGGTGAGATCTAACGAAGAACTTGAGCAGTTCGCCCATGTGGTTTCCCATGATTTGCAACAGCCGCTTCAGGTGATTTATGGCTTTGCCAAGATCCTGCTCATGACCCACCAAAGTCATCCTGCTGACGATCCGAACAATCAATATATTGAGCACATTGTGAGTGCGAGTCAGCACATGTCACAGCTCATTCAAGATTTGCTCGCCTACTCCAAAGTCGACAAATCTCAAGACTCAGATTTACATAGCGGCGAACCTACTGACGGAAACCAGGTGATGGCCCAAGTTCTCTCCGATTTGCAAACGATGATTCAAGAGTGCCAAGCCACCATCACCACTAAAGAACTGCCCAAACTCAACATCAGCAAGACTCACCTGGGCCAGCTATTGCAAAATTTGCTGACCAATGCGTTAAAGTATCATCCCCCAGGGCAGTCCCCACAGGTAAAGGTTTCCGTGGAGCGCCAAGGCAAACTATGGCGCTTGGGTATTCATGACAATGGTATTGGCATCCAACCTGAAAACGCTGAAAAAATCTTTCAACTATTTCAGCGGCTGCATACCAAACAGGAATATCCAGGTACAGGCATTGGCCTAGCGACTTGTAAAAAGATTGTTGAGAGCTATGGTGGGCGCATTTGGATAGATCTTGAAACAAAAGTAGGGAGTACGTTCTATCTCACACTACCCGCCGTAGATTGAAACAATTACGATGTGACCTGATCAGCCTTTTCTGATCGCGGCAGTTCGCGACTCACGGTTACTTGCATCAATCTGCTCCTTCTACGTCTTGATTATCTCCGCTTTGATGGTCTGTCTCTAAACTATCTGTGCCTAAGTGGTTCGTCTGTCTGGGCAGTAGGGCAACTACGCCGCCAACAATGCCCAGGGCACTGGCAAGTACGCCCCCCATACCCAAAAAGAGATTGAGCAGGGAAACAATGACAATCGTTAGACCGAGGGAACGTTGGTGCTGAGGAGAGAAATAAAATGCGATCGCACACGCCATCACAATCAGCCCTGCGATCAGACCGAACCAAGGCCAGCCCCAGCCAAAATGAGTCATCATGCCCCGTCCCCACATCATATGGTGCCGTCCCAAACCAGCAGGCATGCGGCTAAAATTGCCGTACAGAAATCGGCACGAGAGAAACATCCATAGTCCGCCGAGGAAAGATAGCCAAAAAGCTGTCAGCGTTTTTTGAGTCAGTGTTTTCATGTCTTTAAACTCCTAAGTTACTCATCTATATAGTTTCAACAGCACAAACGATATAGCTACAGGTTAGGTCAAGATATTTGCGGTAGCTCACAACTGCCTGCATCAAAGCTATAGGCTTCTAGGTCGATGGAGACTGGTTTTACCTGCCAAATTCTATCGCTATACTCTCGAATGGCCCGGTCAGAAGAAAAACGACCGCTGCGAGCACTGTTTAGAATAGACATGCGGCACCACTGATCGCGCTCTAGATAAGCCTGGCTCACTTGTGCTTGAGCCGATAGATACGCGTTGTAATCGGCTAATAATAAGTAAGGATCAACCCTGAGTAAATTGTCGATCAGGGGTTGGAATAGGGTGCGATCGCCCTTAGAAAAATATCCCGAACCAATCAAATCAATCGTCTCTCTGAGTTCAGCATTTTGCTCATAGTAGGCCCGAGGATTATACCCCTGCTGCCGTAGCGCCTTCACCTCATCTACTGTTAACCCAAACAAAAAGAAGTTTTCTTCGCCTACGGCTGCTCGAATCTCCACATTTGCACCATCTAACGTGCCGATGGTGAGCGCACCGTTCATAGCAAATTTCATATTACCTGTGCCAGAGGCTTCGTAGCCAGCGGTGGAGATTTGTTCTGATAGGTCAGCGGCAGGGTAGATCTTTTGGCTATTGGTGACGTTAAAGTCGGGGATGAAGACGACCTTGAGGCAACCCTGAACTGCCGGATCCCGATTAACGACATCTGCGATCGCAGTAATCAGCTTAATCATGAGCTTGGCCATCCTATAGCCGGGCGCTGCTTTCCCGCCAAATATAAAAGTGCGCGGTGGAATTTCTAGATTGGGATTTTGCCGCAGGCGATTGTACAAAGAGACAATGTGCAGGCAATTCAGATGCTGTCGCTTGTACTCATGCAGACGCTTCACCTGTATATCGAACAGCGATTGCGGATCAACGATGATTCCCAGACGTTGCTCAATGTGATGCGCTAAGTCTCGTTTGGTTGCCTGTTTCATCTGCTGCCAGTCAGTTTGAAATCCCGCATCTTCCACATAGCCTTCTAATTGCTGCAGATCCTCTAAGCGGGTAATCCAGCCACGTCCAATTTTGCCCGTGATGAGTTTTGTCATCCGTGGATTGTTCAGCACCATCCAGCGCCGTGGCGTCACGCCATTGGTCACATTCGTAAATTTCTCTGGAGAAAATTTGTAAAAGTCTCTTAGCACCGTTTGTTTCAGCAGTTCGGTATGGATCGCGGCAACGCCATTAATCGTATGACTGCCCACACAGGCTAGGTTTGCCATCCGCACATAACGTTCACCGCTTTCGTCAATCAGAGACATCCGGCTCAGACACTCGCTGTTACCCTTACACCAAATACGAACAGTGTCTAAAAAGCGAGCATTGATTTCATAAATGATGTCAAGATGGCGGGGTAGCAGCGCCTGAAAAAGACTCACGGGCCATTTTTCTAAAGCTTCTGGGAGCAGTGTGTGGTTGGTGTAGGCAAAGGAGCGTTGGGTAATATCCCAAGCCTGCTCCCAGTTGATATGGTGCAAGTCAACCAGTAAGCGCATGAGTTCGGCCACGGCGATCGCCGGGTGCGTGTCATTCAGCTGAATGGTGAACTTATCGGGGAACTGATCAATCGCAAACCCTTGCCCTTCTAAAATTCGCAGCATATCTTGTAAAGAACAAGATACAAAAAAGTACTGCTGCTGCAATCTCAACTGCTTGCCGCTGAACTGTTCATCGTTGGGATATAGCACCTTGCAAAGGTTTTCACAGGCAATTTTTCGATTGACTGCGCCATTGTAATCTCCCCGATTAAACGCTTCAAAGTCGAAGGATTCTGACGCTTCCGACTTCCATAGGCGCAGTGTATTCGCCGTGTTTACCCGGTAGCCCAAAATCGGCGTGTCGTACGGCACACCGCTCACCTCCCAATTCGCGGCCCAGTGTACGCGGTAGTGACCCTCCTCATCGACATAGGGCTCCGCATGCCCACCAAATTTCACCGGCACTGCCCATTCAGGCCGAGCAATTTCCCACGGGTTGCCATAGCGCAACCACCGGTCAGTGATTTCCACCTGCCAGCCGTCTTTGATTTCCTGATCAAAAATGCCAAACTCGTAGCGGATGCCATAGCCCAATGCAGGCGTTTCAAGCGTTGCCAATGAATCGAGATAACAGGCCGCCAGTCGCCCAAGGCCACCATTTCCCAGCCCGGGTTCTTCCTCTTGAGCCATCAGCGCGTCGAGATCCAAACAAAGAGAATCCATCACTTCGCGAATTGGCTCATACAGCCCTAAGTTAATTAGGTTGTTACCTAAATGTGGCCCCATCAAAAACTCAGCTGAGAGGTAGCACACCGTGCGAGTGGCTTGGTCAAGGTAGGTGGCGGTGGTGGCTAGCCAGCGCTGAAGCATGCGATCGCGCACCGTATAGGCCAGCGCCAAATAATAATCATTGTTACTCGCAAGCTGAGGAAACTTACCTTGAATATAAAACAGGTTATCCAGGAAAGCCCGTCTTAGCGTCTCTTGGCTAAGTCCCGTACGGTCGTCCTCAACAGTAACAGTGGGAGACGCAGAAAAGTCCGTAGCGAGCGTCATGGTTGAATCCTCTATAGGGTCTTTTGAAGGCTTTTCATTACCAAGCTCAAAAATGAACCAAACTAATAGTAAAAGAACAATATGAGGAAGTTATGATGACTGGCCAAACCCCCATAAGTAGGGCTTGCTGACAAAGTCTAATCTGCTTTTTTCAGGGCTGAACCGACACAAATACGTTATCTTTTCAGGCTGTGTCGATAGGTCGGTGCAAGGGTGAATCGGCTGAAACCATTAAAAACTCCTTAAATAGTCTTGTACTTAACTTCGACTTCGTTAGTTGAAATGGCTATATACCAGTGTTTCTGGACTATTCAGCCAGCCCTAAGCAATATCAATTTCAGGCCGTGAAAAATGCTCAAGGGTTTAAATTTTTGCTAATATAGCAGTGGAGGTTGTAGAGAACCTCTCCTCAAATTAGAGGGGCACATAGCAACAAGTGGCAAGCCCATCTCCGGCGGCGACAAAGAGAAGGCGAAGCCAACCAGCAGCTCTGGAAGAGCACGCTATGCGAGGGAACCAGCCAGTGGTAAACGGTGATACTACAAGCTCTGTAAACCTAAGAATGGTTCGGGAGGGAACCTTTGGACAAGTCAATAGTTCACAAGTGACGGATTTGGTCAGCGAGTAACCGAATCCGTCATTTATTATTTTGGTAGGCACGGGTTCCGTTTTTTGCAACGGCACCCATGCCTCAAGGCAGTGGCTAGTGCTTGCTCCATCAGGCTGACTTCATGTATGCCTCTGGTTGCAGCCAAACGGGCTGTCGATAGCTTCTGATAAATTGCTCTATGGTGGTGACTGCTCTATCACACCCTCGCTTTGTCGTAGAAGAAAGCTCTTTACCAATGTCAAAGCTTTCAACCGGCATCTTCAGAAACCAGGCTTGCGGAGCGCGATCATAAAGTTGTTTGGTCAGCATGAGCAGGGATAGCGGATTGCATCTGTGGGTCTCTTGCGCAACTAGCGATTTAGTCGAATGGTCACCGATTATAATCGGGTCGAGCTGCATCGTACTGGAACAGCTTGAACCACTACAAGCATCCACAAAAATAACGTAGTTTGTATCCGCGATGTCATTGATCAGTTCTGGCATAAGCTGAGGCACCGCCAGAGACTTGATCGACGGTAGCTGCCAGCTAGCCACAATCTGGGCAACCCGAGGTCCAGCTGCATCATCGCCCCGTAGCTCATTGCCATATCCAATGATTAAAAATTGAAATTGAGTGGCGGATTTATTAGCGTTTGGGGGAGTCATGAGAGATCATCTCCTTTAAGATGCTGCCTTATCTATCAGCTTAAAAGAGAGATATGAAGAACTTATGTGGATCTGATCGCAGGGCAAACGCATCCTAAGTTCGTACCAACGAATTCTGGGCATAGAAGTGATTGCCCTGGCCCTGATCATCGGGCTAGCCTGGCGGTGGTTAAGGAGGAAATATTCATGAAAAAAGTGGCTGTATTTGGCAATGCGGGCGCGGGAAAGTCTACCCTTAGCCAACGCCTGGCAGACCTGACGGGGCTCCCCTGGGTACCCCTCGATGCTATGAAATATAAACCCGGTGGCGGCGAAGTGCCCCACGCCGAGTTCAAGGCGGCCCATGATGCGCTGCTGCTGCAAGACCAGTGGATCGTGGATGGCTTTGGCTCCCTGGATACGCTCTGGGAACGGCTGGACACAGCCGATACCCTGGTGTATCTGGATATGCCTGTATGGCGACATTATTGGTGGGTCACCAAGCGATTTCTCCAAAGTGCCTGGGTGCCGCCTGCCGGTTGGCCGGAGCGGAGCCCGCTGCTAAAAGGCACCCTGAATGCCTACGCCACCGTCCGGCTATGTCACACCAAACTGACGCCCAAATATCGCGAGTATGTGAAGCAAGCGCAGACGACAAAGCAGGTTTATCACTTGCGATCGCACCAGGATATCGCTCAGTTCTACCAGACCATCGCCACCCAAACTGACGTTACGTTTCCCAGGAGTTGAACCATGGCTCAAGCAACCCAATTTTGGGACAAGATCGCTGAGAAATACGCTCAGCAGCCGATCGCAGATGAAGCCGCTTATCAGCAAAAACTAGCGGTCACCCGCGACTACTTTCGCCCCGATATGGAGGTGCTGGAAATCGGCTGCGGTACAGGGTCAACCGCGATCCTGCATGCCCCCTATGTGAAACATATCCGCGCCATTGATTTCTCGGCCAACATGATTGCCATTGCCCAGGGCAAAGCCGAGGCTGAGCCCATCGATAACGTTACCTTTGAATAAGCCACCATTGCCGACCTTGACATGCCGGATCAGAGCCTGGATGCGGTGCTAGGCCTCAGCATTTTGCACCTGTTAGAAGACAAGGAAGCTGCGATCGCACAGGTCTACCAAATGCTCAAACCGGGAGGCATCTTTGTCACCAGTACCGTCTGTCTGGGCGATACCATGGGCTGGTTTAAGCTCATCGCGCCCATTGGCCGATTCCTGGGGTTTTTCCCCTTTGTCGCTGTTTTCACCTCCCAATCGCTGGAAAATAGTCTGACCAGGGCCGGGTTCGAGCTAGATTACCAGTGGCAACCCGGTAAGGGCAAAGCGGTGTTTATTGTCGCCAAAAAGCCGGGATAAAACAGTGATGAACCTGGAACTGGATCACGTGTTTATGCTGGTGGAACCAGCGGCCGAGGTAGCCAATCGCCTGCTTGAACAGGGCTTTCAAGAGGGGTCAGGCAATACCCATCCGGGGCAGGGCACCGCCAACCGACGAGTTTACTTTGCTAATGGCATGGTGGAATTCCTCTGGGTGCGGGATGCGGATGAGGCCAGAGCTGGACCGGGGCGAGATCTGTGCTTTCCGGAGCGAGCGGCAGATCCTGATGCCTCCCCATTCGGCCTGATTTTTGTTCCTGGCGTCGCTCAGGCCAGTCCCGAAATGCCGTTTCCGGGCTGGCATTACCAACCTGACTACTTTCCACCGCCCAAGGGGTTTCATGTGGGGGCAAACTCAGGAAATTTGATGGAACCACTCTGTTTCTATTTTCCATTTCATGATCCGGGCGTACCCCGTCCCCAACCTCAACGCAATCCCCAACGGATCACCGAGGTGGTCATTTCTACGCGATCGACTGATACTCACGGGGTGTTGGAGCTGGCGTCTGGGTGCGATCGCATCTCGATTCAATCAGCCAACCAACACCTGATGGAAATCACGTTGGATTGCCATACTGCAGGACAGACTAAAGACTTTCGACCGGCCATGCCGCTGGTTCTGTACTGGTAGTTTGGGTTGGGTAGGTCATCTGTCCAGATATTGAATGAACAAACACCTCTGCTTTGGCAGTCTCTTTTCTCACAGTTGCAAGAGCAACACCATCAACAGGATTGAGGTCAAGCTGGCCAACAGGGTTCGGTTGACGTTCCACTGGTTCCAGCGGGGTTCAAAGTGCAGGCGAGCTGCTTTGAGTGCCGTTTCACCCATCTTATCGACGTGCAGCGTTTGGAGTTGGTTATTCAGCGGTACGTTAATGGTGAATGTGGAAAGTTGGACGCCCAAAATATATAGCAGTGGGGCCGAGATCAGTAGCAGACGCTGAGTACCCTCCAGTAGTCCAATCCCTAGCCCAGCGGCAGCCAGCAACGCCACAATGGAACCGACCCAGACGGCAATAAACACGGGCTGGTTATTCTGGATCATGCCATCGATCGCTTGAAAGGCTCGAATAAACTCCCGGTCATTCAACTGACTGATTCCTGGCATAACGACTGAGGCAAAGGCAAACAGTAACCCTGCGACGAGGGAACATAGCAAGGTTGCGAGGATCAAGACAATTTGAAAGCTAGCTACAGTTGACATGGGTGGAGTCTCCTGATTTGAGGGGTAACAGATCGGGAATAACAAACGTGTCGAGTGCGATGCTTCCTTCTGCAAACGGCTACATTCAAGCTACATTCAATAGGACAAGCTCGGCGTCTGATAGACGGATGACGGATTAGCAAGCTGCTTCAGGATGAAATCCGCCACATCCGCCCGAGAAATCTGCAGGGCAATGGTCCTGTCGGTGCTTGGAAAACTGTGGCGATACTGCCCGGTCAGTGGCCCATCGGTGAAGGCTCCCGGACGCACGATGGTCCAATCCAGGCTACTGCTTTTCACCAGAGCTTCTTGCCGTTCATGATCGGCAAACACCTGGCGCAGAATGAAGCCAAACATAATGTACCGCCAGTAGAAGTCTAAATTGCCCCAGCTATCCCCAGCTCCCAACGTGGACTGGCAAATTAATCGGCGCACCCCCACTTTCTCCATTGCCCGAATAATCTGCTGAGTCCCTGCTGACCGAATGGTGCCAGTCAATTTTTTGCCAGAGCCCAGGACACAGACCACTGCATCTTGTCCACGGATGGCGGTTTCTACCGCCTGGGGCTCCATCACATCTCCTTGGACGAAGCTGAGTTGAGGATGTTGGATATCGAGCTTGGTTAGATGCCGGGCAAAGGCCGTGACGGTATATCCTTGCCCTAAGGCTTGCTGCACCACCTGACGACCAATGGTTCCGGTTGCACCAAAGATGACAAGTTTCATGGATTGATTCCCCAATGAAGACATCCTTAGCCTACGAAGAGTGGCCGGCTAGCGCTTGCCATTTCTTGCGGGATTGTCACTTTCTTGCGGTGACTTGTGAGACCAGACAGTAGCGCTTAAGATCAAGCAACATGTCAATCTGTAATGAAGTGCCCGAGATGTACCTGTGATGACGTGTACTCAGGATCTTGCTATCAGCAGTCTGACTGCGGCCTTGAACCTATGGCTATTGCTCAACCCCAGACAACTGATTCATTTCCGGCAGACTCGCGTCCAAGCGAGTCCGCCTTAGCCCTGGGAACAGAGACAATTCGGATTGAGCATTTGCGATTTCCACCAGGTGAGGGGTATTTCCATGCTAAAGCGGCTCACACGCTGTTTGTGAATCTAACATCCCGTCCCATACATTATTTGCAGAGACAGGATGGGAAAATCCATACTGGGCTGTATCGTCATGGCGATATGTTGATCACCCCCGCTAATACCCCACTATTTGTGCGGTGGGAGGGGAATGAAAATTGTCTGCAGATTCAACTGCCTGCATCGTTTCTGCAGCGAGTTGCGGAGGAAACCCTAGGTAAGGACGGCGATCGTCTCACTTTAGTACCAACGTTTCAGAGTCGAAATCGGCAGCTTGATGCGATCGCAAACTTAGTGATGGTAGAGGCGCAGCAACATCAACCTGGCGGTGCGCTGTATCTAGACTCACTGGCCAATATGCTGGCGGTGCAGTTGCTGCGCCACCATGGGACAAGTCTGGCTCAGTTGCCAAGTTATGCAGGTGGGTTACCGACGTATCAACTTCATCAGGTCCTCGACTACATCGATGCTGGATTAGCCGAGGAAATTAAGCTGTCTGACCTGGCCGGATTGCTGGGTATGAGCCCGTTCCATTTCGGGCGTATGTTTAAGCAATCGATCGGGATTTCGCCCCATCAATACGTCATTCAACAGCGGATAGAACGCGCTAAACACCTTCTGAAAGACAGTGATCAAGCCATCATCGATATTGCTCTGGATTGTGGATTCACGAGTCACAGTCACCTCAGTAAGCAATTTCGCAAAGTCATGGGGATGACGCCTAGAAACTTTAGAAGCCAGAAGTCGTAAGCACTGGTTTCCAGAGCAACCTATTAGGTTACGTTGCAAAGAGATCATAAAGAGAGAAGATCCCTGTCGATCTCACTCTTGTTATGCAACCTCTCCAAAGATTTCGTTGATGAAAGAGATAGTTGGGTGATCGACTGTCAGACCACGCTCGCTCTTCATTTCCTCCAAATCCCGATCACTCAAGCTATAGCGGAGATACCAGCGGACGTTCAGCAGGATGAGCTCAGGTTTGAAATGACGCCACTTAAAGGGTTCTGAGGAAGTCATAGGGAACGGGTAGGGGTGATCGATGATGTATGAGGTTAGGTTGCGATCGCAAAAAGTATCGCTTTTTTGCAACAAACCATTTTCCCTCAGCAAGTTCTCACTCCACCATTCGGGAGAATTCAGAAACCGTTTCTACCTTAGAACCATAGGCGATGTAGCCAGTAGGCCCGTGCCTTAGTCGAATTGAGGTTTTTACCATGAAACGCTTCTTACTTTCTGTCCTAACTGTTTTAATGTCCATGGGGGCCATCACCAGCGCGGCCACTGCCGACCAGGTCAGTCCTACTGATATGAAAGCTGACCGGAATGGTGATGGTAACGTTACCCTCCATGAAGTTGTTCTCTACAACCGCTCTCAGCGCCATAATAACTAAAAACCCACTAACCTAGACCCCACCCATTGCCCTTGGGCTAAAACACCCGCAAGGGCAATGGGCCACTCACGTTTTACCTACCCGCAACATCATCCGAAACAGCCAGATCGCCCCACAGATAAGCCATCGACTAATTCAGAGTGAATTCAATCACCAGCACATAAACCAACCCCAGGTTTCGAGTTAGATGAAGCAAGCTACCCCCCCAGCCCTCTTTCCCGGAGGACGTTCGCGAAGCATCTCCAGAGCAGACAGGTAACCAGCAAACCCTCAAAGTCCCTCTCCCCCCGGGAGAGGGATTTAGGGAGAGGGAACCTCCAGGTTCAGACCCACCCCACGGGAAACAAGCTACACACACCCAGCCCCTTTCCCCAAAGGACGTTCGCAAAGCATCTCCAGAGCAGACAGGTAACCAGCAAACCCTCAAAGTCCCTCTCCCTCCGGGAGAGGGATTTAGGGAGAGGGAACCTCCAGGTTCAGACCCACCCCACGGGAAACAAGCTACACACACCCAGCCCCTTTCCCCGAAGGACGTTCGCAAAGCATCTCCACAGCAGACAGGTAACCAGCAAACCCTCAAAGTCCCTCTCCCCCCGGGAGAGGGATTTAGGGAGAGGGAACCTCCAGGTTCTGACCCACCCTACGGGAAACAAGCTACACCTCTCACCCCCTTTCCCCGAAGGACGTTCGCAAAGCATCTCCACAGCAGACAGGTCACCAGAAAACCCTCAAAGTCCCTCTCCCCCCGGGAGAGGGATTTAGGGTGAGGGAAAGTGAGAGGGATTCAGGGTGAGCAAAACTCCAGGTTCCGAATTAGCCAAGGTTTAGCCATAGAAATCAAGCCATAGAAACCAAAATCAGCTTCAGCCAAAATGTAAGCCATTCAAAATAGTTCCATCTGTCCTGATGCACCCTTAGCCGATGTACCCACAGTTGGCATCGGTCCACGATTTGACGCAAGCCGGTCTGCCAACCGCGTCGTCTCTGGCAACCGATATTTAGGCGTACATTGCAGTACATAATCAACCGCTGTTTCTAAGCTAATACGATGGCCCGCAGACACATAGAGCGGCTTTGTTCCCGTCCGACTTCTCAGTACCGCACCAATCCGTTCTTCCCGATCCATCAGTGGCATCCAGGCTCCTTTTTCTAGCGGGAGTTCACCATAGGTGCCTAGCAGACGAGACTTTGCCACACCGATGGTGGGTTTATCGATCAATACCCCCAAGTGACTGGCAATCCCTAGCCGCCGAGGATGGGCGATGCCCGCCCCATCACAGAGAATCAGATCTGGCTCTAAGGTGAGCTGGGCCAAGGCATCCAACACCGTTGGCATTTCGCGAAACGATAACAGACTAGGGACATAGGGAAATGTGGTGGGGCGGTAGGCAATGGCCTGTTCCAAAAGAGTCAGATCTGGTAGCTGCAAAACCACAACGGCCGCCCGGACAATGGTGCCTTCCTGCTCAAACCCGGCATCCACCCCTGCGACGGTGGCAATCGTCTCAAATTGGTCAGTGGTAATCACCTGCCCCCGCAGTCGATTTTGAGTGGCAATGGCCTGATTTGCATCCACAGGCCAGGTTTTAGGTCCATCAATTTTCATGATTCTCTATACTAAACGGGGTATGCTTCGTTAGCATCAAAGGAATATGGTTCATCAGGAGACTAGTCAGTGCGTCTTTCAGCCAGCATTCGTTCAATTAGTACAAATGTAGCGCTCTCACTGGTTGGTGGTGTACTTCTGATGGGAGCAGTTCCCGTAAACCAGGAGTCTAGGAGCCAAGCCAATATTGCCATCAATCAGTTCGAAGAGGTTATTCTGCCTCGGATTGAAGATGAGGTGATGACCCTGACCGGCTCCGGTAATCCCAATGATGATCTTGAAACCCGTCACCGTAAGCGATTTTTGTTGATCCAATCCGCCTTTGCTGCGGCTGTAGGGCTCAGTTCCCTAGCCTTAGCCTATGGCGTACGCAGCTACCGTAAATATCACCAGTGGCAGCGGATTGATTTTTTGCGTCGGGCGACACAAGAGTTTGAGAATGATCCCGGTGTTGCCCAAGCACTCAGTATTTTGGATTTTGAAGAATATCGAGACTATACAATCAATACACCGGGGACAACCGAAAAAACAGCTGTCACGTTTCAGGTCACCAATGACCTCCTCAGCCGAGCCTTGAGTAGTTCTAAGGCTCGAAAAAATCGCAGACAAACGCTGGAGTGGCCCTCTGACGGACAATCCCATACGTCTGACATGCAGACTTACTATGCCGAGACATCGGTCCGTGATTGGTTTAACCAAATGCTCACCGGTTTGGAGCATTTTGGTCACATGGTTGATTCTGGTGTGTTTACAGTCAAAGAGGTAAAACCCTGGCTTAACTACTGGGTCCGGCTGATTGCAGATGAGACTTACCGCCGTAACTGTGATTCGAGGGTTTACGATCAGCTATATAATTACATCCATGACCATGGTTTTGATGGGGTCAAACAGCTGTTTGATCAATTTGGCTATCGTATTTTGCGATCGCCTTACCAAGGAACTGATTTTCAGAAACTAGGGGATGTAAACCAATACAGTACTGAGCTTGCCCTTAGTTTGGCCAAGGTATCGCAGCTAGTCTACCAAGATGTTCGATACGTTACTGAAATAGCCAATCTATGGAAAATCGATATTCGTAACAACTTTCGATTTTTTAATGCCAACAAGCGGGATACCCAGGCACTTATTTTTCGCACCGATGAGTTTATGGTACTGGCCTTTCGCGGCACCCAAGAGATTCGTGATTGGACCACCAATCTGGACATAAAAATGCGTAACTTTACGATTCGGCGGGCAGGTAAAACCACCATATCGACCTACAAGGGTAAAGTTCACACGGGGTTCTTTCTGGGCTGGGCAGACATTGAACGCGATGTACTGGCCCAGTTAGAGTACTGGCAAAATGAATGCCAGAAACCTGGGGGGTCGCCCCTCCCACCGCTGCTGATTACGGGCCACAGCCTGGGGGGCGCACTGGCCACCATGGCGGCGGCGTCACTCCATGAGAATGGGATTAATGTTGCGGGTTTGTACACATTTGGCCAGCCCCGTGTGGGGGATCTCACCTTTAGCCGACAGTTGGAGAAGAATCTGGCCGGTAAGGTTTTTCGCTTTGTGAACAACAATGATATTGTTACCCATGTGCCGCCACCGTTCTCTTTTCGAAATTCGCTGCGGTTTTATGGTCACCTGGGTACGATTAAATACATTAATTCTAAGGGGCAGTTGACAGCTAATTACAAGGCTATCAGCCGAGCTGTGGATGGGTTTATTGGGTTGATCAAGAGTCTCTTTGAGACAGGGTTTGATCTGATTACTGACCACAGTATGTCTTGCTACATTAGCCACCTGACCCAGACATTAGAGGGAGAATCCAAAGATAGGAAAGCGACTAGTTTAGAGGAAGATATCAATCGATTGGGCGGGGGTCCCTGCAAGCCGGGCATCAAAAAGAAATAGGGACTTCTGATGAGTGGTCTCTCAGCAAGAGCCTACCAAAATTGGCGGAAGTCTTCGTCAATTTTGCTGAGTTGGGTCCAGGCGACGCCCTGTTGCTGAAATTTTGTGACCAGTTTGGCACAGGCGGGGCGTTCGGTGGCGTAGTGACCGGCGTCGATCAGGATGAGGTTGCGATCGCGACTCTCCTGAAACTGATGAAACTTACAATCAGATGTCAGATAGGCCTGGGCTCCCGTCTTCGCCACTGCCGCCATAAAACTCGCCCCGGAACCTCCCAAAACCGCCACCCGGTCAATCTTCTGCCGTAAATCCGCCGTCGGCGAATGAATCAAATTCGACGGATTTAGCTGGGTCTGAATCATCGCCAGCAGTTCATCCAGCGGTTGGGCCGTAGGTAACTCCCCCACCCGGCCATAGCCCACCCCATGCTGGGTTGGCACCACCGGCATCACATCCTTTAATCCCAAAAGCTGAGCCAATACATCAGCAGTACCATCCGCCACCTGATCAAAATTAGTATGGGCACTATATACCCCAATGCCGTGGGTCATCCCCAACCGCACCATTTCCCCCACCGGCTCATCCGCCACCACAGACTTCAGCGGACTAAAAATTAACGGATGGTGCGCAAAAATCAGGTTCACCGGGGCACCCTCCTCTTTAAGCCGCATCGCCTCGGCCATGACCGCCAGCGTTGGAGTCAAACACACCAATACCCCCGCCGGTTGGGCGCGGATGCCCGGTTCAATCTGCCAACCGCAGTTATCCCAAGATTCCTGCCACCCAGGCGGAGCCCATGCTTCAACCCAGTTCACGAGTGCATTAACATCCATGGTGATCCCTTCCTCCGAAAGCGTCTCAAAACCCGCTGTCGCCGCTGACACATCAGAAACGTCCCAGACAGCCAGTTCCCAGACACCCAGTTTAGAGCAACCCTGGCTCTACGCAGGAGGAGCCTTACTCGCCATCTATGGCCTGATTACCTCCGTAGATCTGCTCAATATTGGCTTTCAGTCCATTCTCGGGCCCCAGGCCGAGGGTCTGTTAACCCTAGCCGCCAACCCCTGGCTAGGTCTCCTATTGGGCATTTTAGCCACGGCCCTGGTACAGTCCTCCAGCATTATCACCTCTCTGCTCGTCGCCCTAGTGGCCGCCGGACTCCCCATTGCCACCGCCATTCCCATGGTGATGGGGGCCAACCTCGGCACCACCATCACCAGTACCCTGGTCAGCCTAGGCTACATCAGTGATGACGACGACTTTGAACGGGGATTTGCCGCCGCCACCATCCACGACTGTTTCAATCTCCTCGCCCTCCTGATCTTCTTTCCCCTAGAGCTGCTGCTGCATCCCCTACAGAAACTAAGCCAGTGGCTTATAGGTCAAGGTGCTGCCATGGCCACCGCAACCAAGAATGTGCCCAGCAACGTACCCAGCAATTTACTAGACAATTTAAATAAACTGGCATCCCCCATCGATGTGCTGGCCCAGCCCATCCGTCAACTCATGGCCTACGGAGTGAACCATCTAGCTGGCCCTTGGGATTCACTCCTGTTGTTTGGCAGCAGCGTGGCCGGACTAATGATTTCCGTCACCGCCCTAGGCTGGCTGCTGAAGCGATGGTTCGATACCCCCGCCAAAGAGGCTATTTACTGGGCCACGGGCCATGGCTCCAAACTAGGAGGACTCGCCGCTGGCGTTGGGATTACTGCTCTTTTACAATCCTCCTCCATCACCACTAGTCTCACCGTCCCCCTCGCCGGGGCGGGCCTAGTTACCCTAGAAGACATCTACCCCTTTGTCCTAGGGGCCAATATCGGCACTTGTATTACCGCCCTCATCGCCACCCTGGCAGTCCATAGCCCAGTGGCACTCCAGCTGGCCCTAGTGCACTTAAGCTATAACCTACTAGCCGTAACCGTGATCTACGGTATCCCTGCCCTACGGACGATACCCCTAACCGTGGCCCAACACATAGCAGCCACCGCCCGACGCTATCGCATCCTGGCGGTGGCCTATGTAGTAGGCGTATTTTTTATAGTGCCATTCCTGGGCCTATGGTTGTCTTTTAGCCTGACAGAGAAGATGTAAAAGAACTCTACTGCTCTTCTTCCCAGCTTTCTACCGCCAGTAGGGCACTAATGGGGTCTTGCATAGAAAACTCAAACTCTTCAAGTTCATGTTTCCAATGCTGCCAGTTATCCCTAAAGAGAAACGCTATTTTCCAGAGTTTATCAGTGGGTTTAATGACGTCAGATTCTACGAGGGACTTCACTTGACGCTGAAACTTGGCCATTGGATGTAGGGCCAATGGAACAGCTGTTGTGGATTTAGCCATAAATGAAAGGATTTAGTTTTGTGAAAAAACTTTGTCAAACATCAAAAAATTCAGGGTCCTCAGATCATCAAATCAGGGACGCAAACGCCAACTTTCCCAGCGCTGAATTTCACAAGGATAAAACATATCACATGGAGTAGGCTTTCCACACAACTCTTTATATTCTCAAAGAGACAGTAGTGACAGCCAGGACTCCAGGGATAAATGTCCTAACTAAACTCTACAGGTTCATGGAGCATCTTTCCTGAAGTTATCCCCAGGATTGGGCATTTTTACGAGCAGTTGCCTCCAGAGTTAACCTATATCTGCAACATCTTGCCAAAGCCATAGCGTCTGTCTAAGCTAATATGCGGCATGTGTCGCAATCGACAGATGTTATAAAACCCAAACCATCCCCATGGCTGAGCCTGAAAACATATACCTTCCCAAAACGGATGAGTCTGACGAGCTAAAGCGCATTCGTCACACCTTTTCCCACGTCATGGCCATGGCCGTGCAGCGGTTATTTCCTAAGGCTCAGGTCACCATTGGACCCTGGACTGAGTACGGGTTTTACTACGACTTTGACAATCCCGATCCCTTCTCCGACAAGGATCTAAAAACGATCAAGAAGGAGATGATCAAAATCATCAAAAAGGACTACCCCGTGGAGCGGGAAGAAGTATCCCGGGAAGATGCCAGAACCCGCATTGAAGCCTTAGGGGAACCCTACAAGCTGGAAATTTTAGACCGCATCGAAGAACCCATTACCCTTTACCATCTGGGCGATCAATGGTGGGATCTATGTGCCGGACCCCACGTGGCAAGCACGGGCCAACTCCATCCCAAAGCCTTTGACCTAGAAAGCGTAGCTGGAGCCTACTGGCGCGGTGACGAAACCAAGGCCCAGCTACAGCGGATCTATGGCACCGCCTGGGAAACCCCCGAACAGCTAGAGGAATATAAGCGCCGCCGGGAAGAAGCCAAAAAGCGGGATCACCGTAAGCTAGGCAAGGAGTTGGGCCTCTTCCTATTTTCCGAAGACGTCGGCCCTGGGTTACCCCTATGGACCCCCAAGGGCACCATACTGCGCTACACCCTAGAAGACTTCCTCAAACAGGAACAGATTAAGCGTGGCTATCTCCCCGTCGTCACCCCCCACATTGCCAAGGTAGACCTGTTCAAAACCTCGGGCCACTGGCAAAAATACAGCGAAGACATGTTTCCCATGATGGCGGAAACAGAGGTTGACAAAGCCAACGAGCAGGGCTTCGTGATGAAACCCATGAACTGCCCGTTCCACATCCAGATCTATAAAAACGAGCTCCGGTCCTACAAAGAACTGCCCATGCGGCTGGCCGAATTTGGTACGGTCTATCGCTATGAGCAGTCCGGGGAGCTGGGCGGCCTCACCCGCGTGCGTGGCTTTACGGTAGATGACGCCCACCTATTCGTCACCCCCGACCAGCTAGATGACGAATTCCTCAAAGTGGTCGACTTGATCCTGGCCGTTTTCAAGAGCCTCCAGCTAGATAACTTCAAAGCCCGCCTCAGCTTCCGCGACCCCGACTCTGACAAGTACATTGGCTCCGACGACGTCTGGGAAAAATCCGAGAACGCTATCCGACGGGCCGTCGAAACCCTCGGCATGGAGCATTTTGAAGGCATTGGCGAAGCCGCCTTCTACGGTCCTAAGTTGGACTTTATCTTTACCGATGCCCTCGGTCGCGAATGGCAGTTAGGCACCACCCAAGTGGACTACAACCTACCCGAACGCTTCAACCTGGAATACGTCGCCGACGATGGCACCCGCCAGCGCCCCGTCATGATCCACCGCGCCCCCTTTGGCTCCCTGGAACGCCTGATCGGCATTCTAATCGAACAGTACGCCGGACTCTTCCCCCTCTGGCTAGCCCCCGAGCAGGTGCGCCTAATGCCCGTCACCGCCGAGCAATTGCCCTTCGCTGAGCAAGTAGCCGAACAAATGCAGCCCCTGGGCATCCGCGTTGTCGTCGACCGCAGCGGCGAACGTCTCGGCAAAATGGTCCGCAACTCCGAAAAAGCCAAGATCCCAGTCATGGCAGTCATTGGAGCCAAGGAAGTAGAGGACAATAACCTCAGCATTCGCACCCGCCAAGCAGGAGATTTAGGTGCGATCGCAGTGCCCGACGTCATCACCCGACTAAAAGCCGCCCTAGATAGCCACGGGTACTTCTAATGTGAGTTCTGCTCCAGCATCTCCCAAAAATTCTGACCGGGATGGGTTTGGCCCCCAAGGATTATTCGGGGTTTGACCCAATAGCTTTCGGGGGCTCAACCCATCCTACGGGGATGTTGGCTGCGTTTGTAACGGTTCCTCCTCTGCCCAGCACCTACCCCAGAGGCGCCCCGCCCAGAGGCGCCCTGCCCTAAAGGGGAGGACCCTACCTTCAGCCATATTTCCGGCAAAAGGAATTACACCCCGTTTATTTCAACGACCCAACAATGTCCCAAACCGCCCAAATCACAGTCCCCGCAACCACCGCCAACATCGGCCCTGGCTTCGACTGCCTGGGCGCAGCCCTCACCCTCTACAACCACTTCACCTTTACCCCAGCTGACACCCTCACCATCAGCATCAGCGGTAAAGAAGCCGATCGCCTCAGCACCGGCCCCGACAACTTAGTCTACAAATCCTACGAAACGTTTTATCACCACCTCAACAAACCCACCCCCCCAGTCCAAATCCACATTGACCTCCACGTGCCCCTATCCCGTGGCCTTGGCAGCTCATCCACCGCCATCGTCGGTGGCCTGGTCGGTGCCAACCTATTAGCGGGCAATCCCCTCAGCCAGAATGAAATTGCCGCCCTCGCCACTGATATAGAAGGCCACCCAGACAACGTTGTCCCCGCCCTCCTAGGGGGCTGCCGTTTATCAGTCCAGGGCGAAAATGATGAACTCACCCTCTGCCAAATCCCCTGGCATGAATCCATTATTCCGATCGTGATTATTCCTGACTTTGAGCTGTCTACGGCGGCGGCTCGTCAGGTTTTGCCCGGTAGCTACAGCCGCAACGACGCCATCTTTAATACCGCTCATCTGGCTTTACTAACCCAGGCCCTAGCTAGCGGTAATGGTGAATGGTTGACTAAGGCACTGTGCGATCGCATCCACCAGCCCTACCGCAAAACCCTCATCCCCAACTACACCGACATCTACAGTAATGCCCTAGCCTCAGGCGCCTGGGGCCTAGTCATCAGCGGCGCTGGCCCCACCCTACTAGCCCTAGCCAGCCCAGAAACCGCCCCCAGGGTCAGCCAAAATCTAGGCACCCCCTGGCAAGCAAACAACATTCCCTACACGGTCCACCCATTGGCCATTGATCCCCATGGCACCCAGGCCCATTTAATCGACTAAACCCTTTTGAAACAAAGGTTTCACCAAGGGTTAACCCAGCAAAATCAAGGGCATTTTTTATTCTTTAGTATTTTTATCAATATAGATTTACCTAAATGTGAATGGCTACAGCCATATCAATGTCTAATGTGTAATAAATTCTATACTTACCGAAAGCTTTACATACCAGGCAAATCAAGAAAAGTAGCTGACTTTTAGGTAATTTGGCCTTATCAAAAGTTAACTAAGTTTCATATACTGTAACTGGGCGTAAATCAATAGGTATTTTTCCTTATTGCCGTCCGGTCAGTTAGCCTAGCGTTTTCATAAATGCAATGCTTTCCTGAATTCCTCCGACCTCTTCGACTAAGGCCGCCGCGAAAACAGTATCCCCTTTCAGGATCCATCGGTTCCCTTGCAGGGTTGTGTTGCAGACAATAAGCCTTTTCGCTTCACCTAGACCAACTGCCTCTCGGCAAATCACGCCTCTGAATAATGAGTTGTACGCATGAGTTGGCATGATTGTTGAACACTTTCCGTGGTTAACAGCGCTAGTTATATTCCCCCTACTGGCCGCTATTCCCATTTCCTTGCTGCCAGATAGCGAAGGCAAAACCCTCCGCTGGTATACCCTGGGCGCTTGCTTAGCCGAACTTGGTCTTATTTTTTATACGTTTGCTAATTACTACGATCTCCACCAACCTGGTCTGCAGCTAGTTGATAACTATGCCTGGGTACCTCAAATCGGCCTGAATTGGTCCTTGGCGGCGGATGGTCTATCCATGCCCCTAGTGATTTTGAGTGGTTTGGTCACCACCCTGGCGGTGGTCGCCTCCTGGAACATCACCCTCAAGCCTCGCCTCTACTTCTCCCTGCTGCTGTTGATGTTTAGTGCCCAGGTCGGTGTTTTCCTGGCCCAAGACATGCTGATGTTTTTCATCATGTGGGAACTGGAGCTAGTCCCGGTCTATTTGCTGATTTCTATCTGGGGCGGCCAAAAGCGCCTCTATGCAGCGACTAAATTTATCCTTTACACGGCCATTGGCTCCATCTTTATCTTGGTGGCAGCCCTAGCCATGGCCTTCTACGGTGACAACGTCACCTTTAATTTCAGCGAGCTAGCGGCAAAGGATTATTCCTTACCCATGCAGCTGTTCACCTACACCGGCTTCCTGATTGCCTTTGGCGTCAAGCTGCCGATATTTCCATTTCATACTTGGTTGCCCGATGCCCACAGTGAGGCTCCAGCGCCGGTATCCATGATTTTGGCTGGGGTACTGCTGAAAATGGCAGGCTACGGGCTGATCCGCATGAACATCGAGATGTTGCCCGATGCCCATGTTTACTTTGCCCCTATCTTAGCCATCCTGGGGGTGATCAACATTGTCTATGCATCCCTAGCCGCCTTTGGCCAAGATAACCTCAAGCGCCGCATGGCCTATTCATCCGTCGCCCACATGGGGTTTGTGCTCATTGGCTTGTCCGCCTTTACCACCCTGGGCATGAGCGGTGCCCTCCTGCAGATGATTTCCCACGGTCTGATTGCAGCAGTGTTATTCTTCCTGTCCGGTGTGGCTTACGAGCGCACCCACACCCTAGCCATGAACAAAATGGGTGGCATGGGTAAAGCTATGCCCGTGGCCTTCGGTTTATTTACCGCCGGTTCCATGGCCTCCTTGGCTCTACCTGGCATGAGCGGATTTGTGGCTGAACTGGCTGTGTTCCTAGGCTTTGCCACTAGCGATGCCTACAGCACCCTGTTTAAAGCAGTTATCGTCATTTTGGCCGCTATCGGGGTAATTTTGTCCCCGATCTACCTGCTGTCCATGCTGCGTCGCATCTTCTTTGGCAATGCGGGAGAGCTAGAGCTACCCAACAACACCTCCTGGGACATCAAGCCTCGGGAAGCGTTTGTGGCCATTGTCCTGCTCGTACCCATCATTGGTATTGGTCTCTATCCTAAGCTGGCGACCCAAACCTACGATGTGAAAAGCACTGAACTGGCTAACCGGGTACAGAATATCCGCCTGGCCCAAAATGCTGATCACGGACCTTTCTATGCTCAGGTGTTGACGGCTCCCGAACTGCTTGCCAGTCGGATTGCAAACGTGAGCATTCGCTAAGTCTGCATTTCTTTATTCCTTTCCCAGGGATAAAGAAGTCTTTCGATTCCTCTTAAAGTCGCTGGTACCCTAGGTTGGGCGCCAGCGACTTTTTGGTTTTGCCAGTGAGTTTCCCCCGTGTCCCCCCCTGGGGCATTGAATCCATTAGAGTGAAGGCGATTTACTTATTGGGGAAATTTCTAACGTTTCGCTATGGTCGCCTTGCTTCAGGAGTTTCCAGTCAGATATCCAGCTAGGCATGACAGTCTCAGGCCTAATAGTGCCAGAGACCGAAGCTGTTGCATCCTGTTCTATGGTCTTGGCCTGATGCTGTTATCCAGCCAGCCTGGATGGGCCCACGGCGCGATCGCAACCGTCAGCCCCACCTTCTCCATCGAAGCCGCCTTTACTTCGGGGGAGCCCATGGCCCTAGCCCAGGTCGTTGTTTACAGCCCTGACCAGCCCGAACAACCGTGGACCACGGGACAAACCAATCAGCAGGGAGAATTTGAATTTAGTCCCGATGCGCCCGGAAACTGGGAGGTGGTGATTCGGCAGGCGGGCCATGGTACCACCGTGAACGTTCCCGTGGCCATGGCACCGTCCACCGCCCAGGCCCAAACAAACAGCCAAACAGCCATAGCCACATCTGTTAGCAGCAGCCCCCTGCAACGTTGGGCCAGTGCCGGAGCCGCCCTGTGGGGCTTGGTGGGCACGGCCTTATTTTTTTCGCGAGGTAAACAGTCTTAGTGCATATTCCAGATGGTTTTGTCCCACCCCAACTTTGCATTGTGGGGTATGGTCTCAGCGGGTTAGTCACCTGGCATTGTCTACGACAAGTCAATCGGCAACCCGATCCAACGGCCCAAATGCCCAAGGCAGCCCTGTTGGCCTCGGCCTTTTTTGTCGCTTCTTCCATCCAGATTCCGCTGCCCCCCATGAGTTTGCACCTAGTGCTCAATGGTCTGCTAGGGGCGGTGTTGGGCTACTACTCCTTCCTCGCAATTTTGATCGGTCTGTTTTTCCAAGCCCTGTTTTTAGGCCATGGCGGTCTTTCCACCCTGGGGGTAAATGCCATCATTATCGGCGTGCCTGCCCTGGTGGGCCATGGCGTTTTCCAACTGCGGCGTTGGTTACCCCGCTCCCTGAGTCCAGCCCTGAGCTATGGCATCAGCGGATTCTTGGCCGGGGCCATCGGCATGGCCCTAGCCGTTACCCTGTTTATCAGTCTGTTGATCTTTGCCGTGCCCGTGGGGTTTGATGTGGCCACCGAACGGGCTGCCCTGCTCACCCTCGGCCTTGCCCATGGTCCCCTGGTGATTGTGGAAGGGGTATTTACGGCCCTGTTGGTAACATTTTTACAACGGACCAAACCAGAACTATTAAATGGTCTGGCCCCCATTAGCCGGCCAGATCAGCACCCTGGTCAATCCGTGAGCGCAGGAGAGCGACTATGCGACTAACCCTAGATACCTATGCCGGGCGGCAGTCTCCCATTCACCAATGGTGGCCTCGGGCCAAGCTGGTGGGCATGGGACTACTCATCCTAGGATTTGCTTCCGTCCAAACCTTGCAGCTGATCCCCCTGTGCTTGCTAGTGACGATCGTCCTCTATGGTCTGTCGGGTCTGCCCTGGTCCTTTTTGAGATCGCGCCTGCGCTATCCCGGTTTGTTTCTCCTGGGCCTGGTGATCGCCCTGCCGCTGCTGTCTGGCAGCACCGTACTGTGGCAGTGGGGTCCCCTAGCCATTCGTCAGGAAGGACTGCTGGCCATGGGGCTGATTGCCGGTCGGTTTCTCTCCATTGTCACCCTGGGCATGGTGTTACTGGGCACCACCCCACTGCTTACCCTAATCGACACCCTGGTTTCCCTGGGGCTGCCGCCGCTGTTAGCAGAAATGGCCTTGCTCTCTTACCGCTACCTATTTGACATGGCGGATCAGCTAGATTTGCTCCGTCAGGCCATGCGGCTCCGAGGGTTTCAGCCCAGGGGCAACCGCCGCAGCTGGCACCAACTAGCCACCGTCATGGGCACCTTGTTTATACGTAGTTATGAACAGTCAGAACGGGTCTACAAGGCCATGCGGTTGCGGGGCTATGGCTATGGTCGTCGTCTCTCACCCCAGATTAGGGGTTGGGGACAACCGGCAGATCTAGCAGCGACTGGATTATGCGCTACCATTGCCCTGATCCTGATCAGCTTACAGATGTGGTTCGTAGCACCTAGCCCTTAAGAAAGACCAACTAATAAAGATCAGCCAAAAGATCATCCGTAAATACCCTTAAAGAATCTTCCCTAATTTCTAAAAACAGATTTAAATCTCTTCCTACTATGATTCTCTCTAGCTCTTCTGAGTAGTATCTATGACATCTCTACTGCCTAAAAACTTGTCTGAGAAATCAATAGCGGCTGCCCCCCGCGTCACCGTAGCGGCCATTGCCATTGAGCATCTCTGCTTTTCCTATCCCGATCGACAGCAGGTACTCGACAATCTCAGTTTGCAAATTAACCCCGGTGAACGGGTGGGCATTATTGGCCACAATGGCTGCGGCAAAACAACCTTGTTTATGACCCTGTGTGGAGCCCTTACCCCCACCTCTGGGGCGGTTCGGCTGATGGATAAACCAGTAGTTGCCAATGGGTTTAATCCCCAAATTGGTCTTTTGTTTCAAAACCCCAACGATCAACTCTTTTCCGCATCGGTCAGGGAAGATATTCGCTTTGGCCCCGCCAACATGGACTTGCCCCACCATCAGGTGAATGAACGGGTGGAGGCAGCCATCCATATGACGGGATTACAGTCCCTGGCAGATCGCCCACCCCACCACCTATCTGGTGGCGAAAAGCAGATGGTGGCCATTGCAGGACTATTGGCCATGCAGCCCCAGATCGTACTGTATGACGAGCCGACCGCCAGCCTTGATATTCGCAGTCGCCGCCGGTTGATTACCTTTATGCAAGGACTGGAACAAACCATGGTGATTGCCTCCCATGATTTGGAATTTTTGTTAGAGGTTTGCGATCGCACCCTAGTCATGTACCAAGGCAAAATTGTTGCCGACGGTCATCCCCGAGAGATCATGAGCAATGACCGCCTCATGGAAACCTACGATCTAGAAAAACCCCATTCGTTAATTCCCCACACCATTAATCACCACAAGTAATACCCATCACAAGTAATCCATTTAATCCATTACTCAAAGCTCTAGCCCCCATGCTGGGCTTGGCCATCATGCCTGTTCTCCGCCGCAAAGGATTCATCAAAAAAAGCGGCGGTTTTCTCCAACTCAGTTCCCCCCTTCAGACGATAGAACGCCAGGGCACGAATCAACGCCTCATCCCGTTGGACAATGCGAATGGCTCGCGAAGCACCCTTTTCACTTTTGTAGGGATTATCCAACCACAGGGCATCGCTCAGCCCTAGGGCCGCCACCAACGGCGTAGCAGCCTCTGTTTTTAAGCGTTCCACCACCGCCGCTGGCAGATCAGCCAATACTTCCGATTCCGTTAGCTGCTGAGCACGGGCGAGTAATGATTGAAGTCTTTCCGTATCTACACCCATTAACCCAGGTCCTTTTTTCCCAAAACTTTACATTTCCCCTGAAACTATTCAGTAACTCCGTAACGTCACCTATACGGTACGTATGATTTTTCTATCGCTTCACAATATCTACCATGGTATTTCCGAAAACTTACACAGAGCAACACTATACGACGGCAGTTACCGCAGCTGTTGCGGATCTTTTACAAAGTTACCGTGGCTATCAGATTGATGCCATGCACCCCCGGTCTACCTATGAACGCGGTACCCGTGGGTACGAGCTGTGGATTACGGCCTGGGATAGAAACGAAGATCGATATGAGTTTGTCTATGAGCTACACATTGGCGCAGTGCATGGGGAATTAATTGTTTTGTCCTGGATGCCGTTATAAACCGGGTCGGCCTACCGAGGCCTATCCGCTCAACCAGGGATCAGCCATAGGCACAATAAAAACCCCTAAGGCTGACGGACCTTAGGGGTTAATGGAAATGACTAAACTAGCGCGGTAAGAGCGATTGCTGACCTGGAGGAATACATCAATGGGGCCTAACGGTCTTGATCCAAAACATCAAGGGTTGGCCCATCGAGAATCAGCAATGCCCAATCAAAATACAGCCGGGTATACCCAACATATTTGAGTAGAGCGAAAAAAGGTCTACGCTTTACGGGAGTAGTACTCAACCACGAGCAGCTCGTTGATGTTGAGGGCGATCCATTCGCGTTCGATGACGCTATTCACCTTGGCTTCCATCTTGGCTTTATCAAACTCTAGGTGAGTTGGAATGTTAGCTAGACCAGGAAATTCCAGGTTGGCTTCCACCAGCTTCTTCGAGACGTCTTTTGGACGCACACCGATGACATCACCGGGGCGGCACTGGTAGCTAGGAATGCTAACTACGCGACCGTTGACGGTAATGTGACCATGGTTCACGACTTGGCGAGCAGCAGGGATGGTAGGCCCCATGCCCAGTCGAAAAATGGTGTTATCCAAACGCATTTCTAGCTGCTGCAGGATGACCTGCCCAGTGGAACCACCAGCACGACGTGCTTTTTTCACGTAGCGCAGTAGCTGACGCTCGGTGACGCCGTAGTTATAGCGAAGCTTTTGCTTCTCTTCTAGACGAATGCAATATTCGGATTTCTTTTTCCGTGCCTGGCCATGCTGACCAGGAGGATATGCCTTACGGGCAACTTTCCGGGTGAGACCGGGAAGTTCTCCGAGACGGCGGGTGATGCGAAGGCGAGGACCTCTATATCGCGACATGTAGCGTTTAGTCTCCTTGATAGGAATATTCCGGTCCCCAATTATAGGGGATGGGGTGCCCCAACGCCACCGGTATTTGGGTAGGTTATGTTTACCAACGAAAATTGATTAGAAATCGGCATAAATGCCCCCCCATCCAGATTCAATGGAATAAATTCACCTATGGCAGAATTACAGGTTGCAATTGAAGGAGCCGCCGCCGCCACCGCCGCCGAGGCGTTGGTCGCCCTAGACGGTGTGGACGGCAGCTACGAAGTCAGTGGCGCAGTGCAAAAAGACGGCGGCCTAACGGCGGTGGCCACCATTGTGGGGATCGTTGGCGGCGTCATGACCATCGCGGAGCAGATATATAGGTGGTATGCCGCCTGGCGGGAGCAGCAGCAGGATCAGCCCAAGATTGAGAAGGTCCTGATCGTCACTGCCCAGGGGCGTCTGTTATTAGAAGGAGCCACCGTAGAAGAAATCGCGAAGATACTGGCACCCCTAGCAAAATAATTCTGGTTCCCAGGCTCGGCCTAGTCAACACCCCTGCCGCTTGACTCACTCTCCGCTCCCCCTGCCATGCGCATTTTTCACATCGATCTCAAACCCAAAGACGATCAGCACATTGCCCTCCGCTATGGCTGGGAAAATCTGAGCGACTTCGCAGAACGAATCCTGCCCATGTCAGAGATTTCTGACTTAATCGCCAGGGCAGAACGGGACTATTATGTGCAACTGCTACCAGACGACTATGGAATTACGGGTCAGCGGTTATATCAATGGCTGGATGGCAGCGATCGCTGGCTGGCGGGACAGCTGAGTAATGAACCAGATCTGACGGTGCTGGCCATTGCGGCGGCGGGGCGGTTGGCCCATTTACCTTGGGAAGTCCTGCATGATGGGCAAGAGTTTTTGGTGGCGAAGCTGGCACGGGCCGTGGTGCCGGTGCGGTGGTCGGGGACAGGCACCCAGCCATTGACGGTGGCAGAGGCTGAACCGGCTAACCGGGCTTTAAATGTATTGTTTATGGCCACCTCACCGACAGGGGTGGAGCCGGAGCTGGACTTTGAAGCGGAGGAGGGGCGCATTCTGACTGCGACGAAAAGGCAGCCCCTGGCCCTGACGGTGGAGGAAAGTGGCTGTCTGGAGGAGTTACAGAATCTGGTGGCCTCCCATGACCGGGGCTGGTTTGATGTACTACATCTGACGGGCCATGCAGGCCACACCGATGATGGACCGATATTTATCACCGAAACGGAGTTAGGCCAGCGGCGAGATGCGACGGCCCAGGATATTGCTAAGGCGGTGCAGTTTCGGTTTCCGGCGGTGGTGTTTTTGTCGGGTTGTCGGACGGGGCAGAGTGGGAAAGCAGGAACGGTACCCTCCATGGCAGCGCAGCTATTGGGCCATGGGGCGGGGGCGGTGCTGGGTTGGGGGCAACCGGTGCTAGACCAGGATGGCACTACCGCAGCGGCAGCGTTGTATGGCGGGTTGGCCGCGGCGAAAAGTTTGCCGGAGGCGTTGGCGTTGACGTATCAGGCGATGTTAGAGGCCAAGGCACGGGATTGGCATTTGCTGCGGCTGTACGTGGCGGCGGCGATACCGGGAGCGTTGGTGACGCCCATGCGGACGCAGGGACGGAAAAAGGCTCCGAAACCATCGGTGGTGTCGGTGTTTTTGGATCAGGATGGGGTGGGTCGGGCGGTGGCCGGTCGGGAGAGTTTTGTGGGACGGCGGCGGGAGCTACAGGCTTGTTTGCGGGCGCTGATGCCCTATGGCGAGGAAGAAGCCCTGGGGGTGTTGCTCCATGGGATGGGGGGAAATGGGAAGAGTACCCTGGCGCTACGGCTGTGCGATCGGCTGACGGGCTATGAAAAGGTGGTGTGGATTGGGCCGGTGGATGAGAACGGTCTGGTGAATCGGCTGGCGGACCAGGTGAAAGGGGCGGACCTGCAGCAGCGGTTACGGCAGACGGATGAACCGCTGAAGTATCGGCTAGAGGCGGTGTTTGGGCAGTTGGAAACGCCGTTATTGCTGGTGCTGGACGATTTTGAGCAGAATCTGGAGACGGAAAATCCGCAGCGGTTAAAGCCGGGGATAGCAGACCTGCTGAAGGCGATGCTGTGGGCGATTGAACAGACGGACAGCGACCATCGGCTGTTGATTACCTGTCGGTATGAGTTTGAGTTTAGTGGGTTGTCGCAGATTTATCGGCAGCCATTGGCGACGTTTAAAGGGGCGAACCTAGAGAAGAAGTGTAGTCGGCTGGCGGCGTTTCAGCCGGGGTCTGGGGTGGATGGGGTGTTGCAGACAAAGGCGAAAGAATTGTCGGATGGGAATCCGCGATTGTTGGAATGGTTGTCGAAGGTGTTGGTGGATCAGAGAACTGACACTGAGGCGATTTTAGCGGCAATGGCAGAGAAGACCGAAGAGTTTCGGGAGAATATTTTGGCGGAGACGTTGCTAGGGCAGCAGTCGGCGGAGATGCGAGAGTTTTTGAGTCGGGGGCTGGTGTATGAGTTGCCGGTGCCGAGGGAGGCGATGCTGGCGGTGGGGGATGGGGAGCGGCACATTGAGCGGGCGGTGGCGCTGGGGTTGATGGAGCGGACGACAGAGGATAGTTTGCGGGTGCCGAGGGTGCTGCCGTTGGAGGTGCCGGAGAGTAAAGAGCTGGCAGGACTGGCGGCGAAGGAATTGTATCGGTTGTGGTGGCAAGAAGCAGAGGGCTCTAGTGAGGTCCAGCGGTTGGAGATACATCGGTTGGCGATGGTGGGGGAAGAGGGAGAGATTGTAGTAGAGATTGCTAACCGATTAGCTGGACAGTTCAGAGTTAAAAGTCGATATCAAGAAGCTGTCAATCTTTGTCAAAAATCTCTTCAGGTAACTACAAGCTATAAGCTTTCCCATGAATTAGCGACCTCTGCAAGGGAAATTGGGGAGGTTGACTTGGCATTAACGTTTTTTGACCAGGCACTGGAGACCTGTCCTGATGATGATGAACTTTTGAAAGCTGCAATATTTCATGAGTCAGCCATTCTCAAAGCGGGCCAGGGGGATGTGGAGGGTGCGATCGCACTCTACCAACAGTCCTTAGCCATCAAAGAAAAAATCGGCGATGCCCAAGGCAAAGCCGCCACCCTGCACCAAATGGCCATCCTCAAAGCGAACCAGGGGGATGTGGAGGGTGCGATCGCACTCTACCAACAGTCCTTAGCCATCACTGAAAAAATCGGCGATGTCAAAACCAAAGCCGCCACCCTGCACGAAATGGCCATCCTCAAAGCGAACCAGGGGGATGTGGAGGGTGCGATCGCACTCTTCCAACAGTCCTTTTTCATCACTGAAAAAATCGGCAATGAAAAAGGCAAAGCTGCCACCCTGCACCAAATGGGCAGACTCAAAGCGAACCAGGGGGATGTGGAGGGTGCGATCGCACTCTACCAACAGTCCTTAGACATCGAAGAAAAAATCGGCAATGTCCAAGGCAAAGCCTCCACCCTGCACCAAATGGCCATCCTCAAAGCAAACCAGGGGGATGTGGAGGGTGCGATCTCACTCTACCAACAGTCCTTAGACATCAAAGAAAAAATCGGCGATGAACAAGGCAAAGCCGCCACCCTGCACCAAATGGCCAGCCTCAAAGCGGACCAGGGGGATGTGGAGGGTGCGATCGCACTCTTCCAACAGTCCTTAAACATCACTGAAAAAATCGGTGATGTCCAAACTAAAGCCGCTACATTATGGTGGTTAGGCCAACTCTTTGCTGAGCAAAAACAAGAACCTACGACAGGTCTCACCTATTTGCATCAAGCCTTGACCATTTATCAGCAAATAAGATCTCCCAAAGCAGATAGCCTGGAGCAAACTATCCGTCGCATTGAAAACAATCTTCCGTAAGAATTTATTCTAATCCCATGGGAAGGTGGGCTGTGCCCACTCTACATATCCTTAGCGCTAGCGGGAGACCCACCCCGTTGCCCTTCCCAGGAGGGGATAGGTATGGGCTTGCGTTGATAGAGATAATACGAACGAGGAACTATGTCCTCCCGCTGAAACAATTTTCCATCATCCCCTCCCGGGAGGGGTGCCCAACGGGCGGGGTGGGTTAACCGCTAGCGCCACAGCCCGAAACCCCTTCAGGAAGGTTCTTCTAGGAAAAAGAAAATGGGAGCTATGGGTTGATAGCGAGGCGGGAGACCCACCCCGTTGCCCCTCCCAGGAGGGGAGAAAGTATGGGCTACGATGTTGATAGTGGATAAGAATTTGCTTGGAGAATTTTACGCTCCGAATTTTCTCCACAAGCCAGGTCAGCACCCATATAATTGCCCCCGCCGTAACCCCAACTTAATGCCACCAGGGATAACACAGTAGGTTGGGTTTTAGGGCGGCCTTCCGGCCCTAACCATGGGGGTTTGGGGAACTCGGAGGGACCCCAAGCAACATCTTTAGCCTCCTCACCAGCCCACCAAAAGACACTCCCATAACCACTTGCCATCCGGAATCATCAGTCAACTTTCCCCACCAGCTTCCCCTAGCCGATTTGGAACGACTATGCCAACGACTTCGCTCCGGGGACGCTAACATTATTTGTAAGTAGCCAAACATTCTCTGTTGCTGCAAATTTTCCCTTCAAACCATCAGGTATATTTGTGCTAGCCATGAGAGTTAAATCATAACTATCTCCATAGTGTTGATTAACTTCCTCATCACTAATAGAGAAAGGAGGACCTGACATCAGGCTTTGGTCATACTCATAGCTAACCAACAACTGCGGCGCTTGGCCTGTAATCTCTCTCAAATGTGCCGTATATCGATGGCGTATTTCATCAGGCAGGGCGACCAACGCGGCTCTGTCATAAATGGCATCTACCGAGCCAAGTATCTGGCTAGACACATCAAAGATATTGCCAACAAATATGTCAATATTGGAGGCGCTGTACTGCTTGAGTTGACCAAGCTCCGATATTTTGGGCTCCACCCCAAGCTCAATAAACAATTGCTCAATCGCAATTTCAACTAGTTCGGCTCCAGCCACATGGTAACCATTGGACAACAGCCAAGCAATATCAAGGGTTTTACCGCATAATGGCACAAATACACGGCTGCCTTTGACTAAAGCAAGCTCTTTGAAGTAAGTAACTAGCACAGGGTTAGCTTCACTCCAGTGGAAACCAATATTATTCGTTTTCCACGCCTGCAACCAAAAATTTTCATCCATAGTAAACTTCCTTGAGGGATTTTTCTACCCATAACATTCCGCCTGGGCAGTTAAACCTTGTCCACGTCCAGAACTGTAGTCTTTCTGGTGAGGAAACTCAAGGTTTCAACTTGGACGTGGTTGATAAACACCCCTCCCAGGTTCATAGAACTCTTGTAGCCAGTTGTCTGCCGTCGGATATGGTGGAAAACTCTCAAACATCCAAAATATCGTCATCCATCGACGACACACACAACAACAAACAACCACCCAAAGATTCTGGCTGATGACTTGTTTTCCCAGGCGCAGAAACCCGCTCACCAGAATGATACACCTGCCCATCCACAATAAAGTCTCCCTCCAATACCAGCACAGTCTCTCCACTAGCATGGTAATGATTTGGAAATAGTCCCTTGCCAACCTTACGAGCAAAAAAGGCGGCCTCGCGAGATACTTCATCGGTCTGCCAAGTGGCCACCGTTACCCCTGACTCCCCAGGCAGCAAAGACCAGTCCAACTCAGCCGCCTTTTGCCTCAATTCAGCCATGGGCAAATCCAACAGTCGCAATAAGTCTGAACTCGCCCCCAGCGACAGATCAGCAATCCGCTGAAATAGTCGATCCTTCAGATCTACCGCCATGGTTATGGGCGGCAAACCATAGATCAACTGGGCCGTGATCTCTTCAAACTCACGAACGGATTGACCCAACTCGCCATTATCCAGTAGAACCTGCTCAAACTGCCTACGCTCATCTGCCTCTAACACGTCCAGAGCGTAAAGGGGGGCCAGATCAGAAGCATTCACATTTGGGTTGAGATCAGGACTGTTCATGTCTCTAATATTAGCTTGGCAAATGCATAATCGACATCTGCCATCTGCCCGCCATTGGCTCGGGATTGGCCCTAGGGGTATCAATTTAAGCCGGAAAATCCTGACTAGGTGGGGAATCAGGGTCCAGAAGCCAGAAGCCAGTGAGGCCCTGATTCCTGACCCCTGACTTCTGAATACTATCCTTGGGAAAACGTTCCGCTTTGAGTTGGTACCCGGCCCTAGGAAGTCAATCCAGTCAACCAGGTCAATCGCCCAAGATATCATCGTCCATGGACGACACACAAAACACTAGGCACCCAGCCATCGTTTCTGGCTGATGGCTAGTATTACCAGGCGATGAAATGCGTTCTCCGGTGCGATACACCTGGTTATCTACGACAAAGTCTCCTGCCAATACCAGGACGGTCTCACCGCTGGCATGGGCATGGTTCGGAAATAGGCCGCCGTCAGTTTTACGCACAAAAAAGGCCATTTCTCGGGAAGGTTCATCCAACTGCCAAGTGGCAAACTCAGCCCCTGTATTACCCGGCAGCAAAGACCAGTTCAACTCAGCCGCCTTTTGCTTCAGCTCAGCCATGGGCAAATCCAACAGTCTTACCAAGTCCGAACTGGGTCCTATATGGTCAACAGCAATCCGCTGAAATAAGCGCTCCTTTAGATTCGCCGCCATGGACATCGGTGGCGCACCATAGGCTAATGTGGCCGCTGTTGCTTCAAACTCACGAACGATCTGATTGAGTTCCCTACTATCCAATAACATCTGTTCAAACTGCCCAAGCTCATCTGTCTCTAGCGCATCCAGGGCATAGAGGGCAGCCGTATCCGCGGCATCAGAATTTGGATAGGGTTCGGGAGTGGTCATGTCTTTAATATTAACTCGATGACTGAAGAATAAGCATGGCCATATACACCGGAATCTATATAGGAGGTATATGCTGGCTCTGACGGATTGGACCTCATTTTTAGTCTGTACTCAAGGATGCCTTCAGCTTGCGTAAACCTAGCCGTATCCGCGTTTTAACCGTCCCTAGGGCGATGCCAGTTTGCTGCGCAATTTCCGACTGACTGTAACCTCGGTAATAGGCCAACTCAATCACCAGACGTTGCTCATCGGTGAGCTCGGTCAGGGCCTGGATCACCACCATTCGCCGTTCGTCAATCATCAACGCATCCTCAGGGAGATTGGATGAACTCACCTGGGCCGTATTGGTGGCGGCTTCCACCACCTTGGTTTGCCGTTGCCGTTGCCGCAATCGATCCAACGATCGGCTGCGGGTCATTAGAAATAGCCACGAATCTACCCGACTACGACTGGCATCGTAACGGGCGGCTGTTCGCCAAGCCTTGGTAAATACATCCAGGACAACTTCTTCTGCTTCTTCTACCGATCCTAGAATTTTGAATGCCAATGAATACATCACCCGGGCGTAGCGGTCATAGAGCTGACTCAGGGCTGTTTGGTCTCCCTGGACCATGCCGAAAATCAATTCAGTTTCATCTTTGGATGGTAGTCGAGCCATTTATTTCAACTTTTTTTTGAAACCGAGAGATCCAATCCGCCAGACGCAGCGTATACCTTTTCAGATTGCACCAAATCATCCCTACCCAGTAGAGCAGATATTAGCTGCTCCGACAGTATTGACGACTTTCCATATGTTGTCATGGCCCATGCTCCCAAGCAACCGGGTCTGCTTTGAAATGCGTGCAATTCTCAAATTCTATCCTATTCGTTCCCCCGAAGGAAAAATAAACCATGCTGAACTCTTTACAAACCACCCTAGGCCGCCTCACCAAACGTCAAACTTGGCTCAAACTCAGTGGTATCGTTCTTGTTACCGCCCTCACCCTGGGGGGTACGGCCACCTTTATTCAGGCCTCTGACCATGATGACGGCGAAGTGGATGTTAAGGGCCGAAGCCTCAACCTGACTGATCTCTATGCTTTTAGGGAAAAGGACCAAAACCCCAATGCAGGTGGGGATAATCTGATCCTGATGATGAACACTAATCCCCGTTCTGTAGCACGGCAACAATATTACTTCAGCACCAATGCCCGCTATGAGTTTCACATTGACTCTGTTGCTAATAAGAATGCCAGAGTCACTGGCCAGCCAGATGTGACCCTGCGCTTTGAATTTGGTGCCCCTGACAACCAACAGAGACAGAAAGTTACCCTCACCGCTATCAGAAGTGGTAAAGTTGTCAAGCGTGAAGCTATTACCACTCCCCTACTCAAAAACACTGCTAGTGTAAACAATTTGACTATTGGGGGCAAAAACCTAGCTGTCTTTGCGGGACTACGGGAAGATCCGTTCTTCTTTGATGTGGAACAGTTTTTCCGCGTTCGGGCTGGAGCCGCTGGCATTGGCCCTGTCGTGGGTTTCCGTAACGCTAGCCAAGCACTGGACTTCGCCAAGGGCTATAACGTGAATACCATTGCCGTCCGGGTTCCTAGGTCGTTTTTACAAGGCAATGCCAGCAGCAATGTCTTTGATGTCTGGACCACCATCTCCACCCCCAGGGCCGATGGCAAATACGCCCAAGTCGAGCGTCTAGCCCGACCAGGCATCAATGAAGGTCTGATCTTGACTAATGACTTCCTCAATGCCCTCAACAGTGTTGGTCCTGACTTCGAAGCCGCTGCTCTGGCTGGGCAACAACCCGCCGCCGGCATTGCTGGACCCATCGTCGCCGAAGCGAAGAAAACATTACGCGCCCTGGGTAACGATGAAGCACGTACCAACGCCCTAATTGGAGCATTCCTACCCGATGTCATGCGGATTGATACCAACGGCCCCAGTGGCTATGCCAATGAGCTCAATGCGGCAGGGAGCCCTGTCCGTGGACGTATGCTCAAGGATGATGTCATTGACATTACGTTGAGTGTTCTTTCTAATGGGGTGATAACCTCAGACAATGTCTCCTATGATGGCACACCGGGTAATCCGGCCCAGGGACATCGGCCTTTGCAGCCGGCGTTTCCTTACTTGGCATTGCCTAATTAGGGGGGGATTTCTCCCTTTTTAAGGGGACAGAAGAGGGGGTACGACAATGTCATAAATGATCGCTCCCTCTGAAGATCTCTCTTTAGCTGCCATGGGCCTGCTAAAGGCACTGCTATCAATTTTTTTGCAACATGGCAGGCCTCTCAAAGACTCCCTAAAGTTTCCATAAACCCCCATTTATGGGAGCCTTTGAGTTTATTCTCTGCTTAAGTCTCACCTACGCCGTTATCCCCTAGATAACCATGCTTTTAACCTTAAGACCCTACTTTCTTCAGCGCCGTCAACAACTCCTCTGGGGCCTTGGTCTCATTCTCTTCGCCACCATTCTCCAACAACTTAAACCTTTACTCAGCTCTAACCCCTATAACTATCCCTTCTCTTCCCCTAACAATAGTGACATCACCGGCCAACTAGAGGAGGAACTAGCCTTTCATAAAAATCGCATCCGCCAAACCCCAACCGATGGTCTTAGCCAATCGGCCCTGGCCAATACCTATCTCAACCTTGCCCGCGCCACGGGCGATGCTAATTGGTATCTCCTAGCTGAACAATCCGCTGAACAGTCTTTGCAAAAGCTCCCCTTTAGCAACCAGGGAGCCCAACTTGTTCAAGCCAAAGTGGCTGAAGCCCGCCATGATTTTGACCGTGCTGTTTTCTTAGCCGATCAAGTTTTAATCACCCAGCCCGCTTCCGAACAAGCTCAATCCATCCTGATTACGGCTCACCTAGGCAAGGGCAACTTGACCGCAGCTAAAGCAATTGCGGAGCAACTTGTGCAGCAAGTTCCCACCCTGGGGACCCTCACCCTGCGGGCTCTAGTCCATGTCGCCCAAGGTGAGGATGCCCTGGCGATCCAAAACTTCGAAGCTGCCCTCAAAGTCGAGGAACCCCAAGAAGCGGGCAGTTCTGCCTGGACCCGTACCTTGATGGGTCGCTTCTACGCCAGCCGTGGTGATGGTCAAAGGGCTCGGCAACTTTACCAAGAGGCCCTGGAAATTCTGCCGCGATATCCTCTGGCGTTGGTGCAGATGGCTGAGCTAGAGATGCGCCAGGGGCACTATCGTTGGGTGCATCTCACCTTTGAAGTAAGCATAAATACTTAAGGGGAAAGAAATGATTCACGTCGGTTATCTTATAAAGTGCCCCCATTTGTGCTGAGGCCTTAGAACAATCATGGACACATCTAAAGCAGAGAAAATCAAAGCCCATGCCCGCGCTATTGCCGAATTACTTTA
>NZ_JAYGIG010000026.1:0-44472 GCF_034932105.1 Leptothoe sp. PORK10 BA2
TCGATATTGCGGGGGCGTGGTGGACCGTGGAGAAGGCTGAGCAGCTCATGACCTTGAGAGTATTGCGAGAAAATGATGGATGGAATGATTATTGGGAACAACAGTTGCCTACCGCTGCCTAACCCTGACTGTCACTTTTAATTACACCCCAGGGTTACCCCTTCCGTCATTAGCCCCTGCCCGGCATAGGCCACACTAACGTAGTAGCCCAAATAGGCATTTTGAAACCCACCATAAAAAATCTGGCTGAGATTGACCACTCCTACCAACGCATGGTCCACAACATGGCAAATCAGCAATCCTTCAAACGTACCGGATTGACAACGCTGAATATAGCGATTATAACCGCGTTCGTCCTGGGCCAAAGCCACCCACGGGGTATGAAAATCCGCACTGCGCTGATGGAGCTCTACAAGCACAGACCAGTCGTCTGCATCAGGGGTTCGAATAAATACGCGGGACCCCATAGCTATGTCCAGTCACTGAATCTACAGATACTTTTATCGCTATTGTGGTGCCATATCAATGTACTCAAACCCCAGTGCGCCTCAGTAACTACCGAAGATTTACACGGACCAAGCATCACAGCTATGGAGATGAGCGGGACTCCGCCTACTCGCCTGAACAGACTACTAGTACAGCGTCAAAGTTAAAAATTCGGGTTGGGATCGGGAGTGGGCTTCGACAAGCTCAGCCTCCGGGGAATGGTGAGTAGGGAGTAGGGTATGAGGTTTAGCAAGGTTTAAGCTAATCACTCATCTACCCGAAAATTTAATCTTGACGAACCACTAGGTGACTGGGTGAGTTCTTTCGCCATATTGAGAAATGAAATTGCTTTTGTTGGCTGCTGCCGTCGTCTCGCATTGGCTTGCACCGAGGAGGTCATGGACGGTGACTCAGAACCAACGGTGCGATACGGCACAGCCGTGGCAATGTCAATGTTGTCCACAGATACATGGGGTGGCCTAGGTATCTGGGGGTTAACCCGTTTAGCCATATCGAGAAATAGTGCAGGGCTGCCCGTTTTAGGCTGCTGATCGTAGGGGCGAAACGTCTGCACCACCCCTTGCCAAATGGGCTGGGGGAACCCTAGTTGATCGCGATGGTAGGCCTCATAACGAGGGGAGGCAATGTTGAAGGGGATTTCACCAACATTGCGACAGGGGAGAAGACGACGCCTGTAATAGGGCACAATATTCTCCCCAAAATTCTCAAGATACTCATGGCTATTGAGTAGCTCATCAATAAACCCTGCAACGCCTTTGCTCATGACAACGGCTGACCAAGAAATTTTCTCTGCCTGGCCATATACTCGTCGCCCTAACACTCTTTCAATACAGTGTTGAACAAAGCGATAGTTATTATTTTTAGTGTAAAAGCTATCAATAAATGTGTTGGACAATAGCAGCCCTCGAATAAAATCACGCACCGTGATCTGGCGGTTGCGAAGCTGAGATTCTAGGGCAGTTTCGCGATCCCAATCAAAGGCATGGAAGAAGATTTGTCGATAAGCGGCACTGATTAGCTCCCCCATCTCCAAGGGTGAGAACAGTTCATCGGTAGAATAAACTATTGCTTCATCATCCGGAGCACCTAGGGCATCAACACGGTGATTGGGGCAGGAAAGAGAATACGCCAATATAGGTATAGTCATGTTTATGCAAACCTTGGTTCTGATGAAGTGAAACAGCTGTATCGCTTTAGTGAATTATAATTTCTGCTCGATTTGTTTTATATTTCATATTCTTTATTTTAGTCTGCACAAGTTTTGCACAATGCAGTTGGTCTAATGGTTGGACATGGAGATTGGCTTAGTAAACGATGTTTGGGAGAGTATTATGGCGGGTTTACAGGAAGCTAGCAGATTAGGGATTAAACCCTTTGATGAGACGAAACCGGTTGAGTTGAAAGCGAGTTGGTCCCAACGTGATATAGAAACTGTGATTGCAGCGGCCTATCGCCAGGTACTCGGCAACGAACACCTTATGGACAATGAGCGGTTGGTGGGACCTGAGTCACTGTTGACTCGCGGCATTCTGTCAGTGCGAGATTTTATTCGCGCGATCGCAACATCAGACCTATACCGCAGAAAGTTTTTATATCCCAACTTCCATGTCCGTTTCATCGAACTAAACTACAAGCATCTCCTCGGTCGCGCCCCCTATGACCAAACCGAGATTTCGTATCATTTAGATCTATTTCTCACCCAAGGATACGAAGCCGAGATTGATTCATACATTGACTCGGCAGAATATGAAAGCCGATTTGGAGATAACCTGGTGCCCTCCCACCAAGATTTTCAAACCGACCATGCGGGTCAACGCACAGTCGGGTTTAGCCGATTGCTCCAACTATATGGCGGCTACGCCAGTAGCGACCGGGCCCGAGGCCAAAAACAACCTTATTTAACCGAGTCTGTCGCCAAAAAATTGCCCGCTCCCATCAGCACATCCTCGGCGTCTGCCCTGGCGGGTCCGTTAGCCCGTGGGGCCGTTTACCGACTGCGAGTGGTCCGTGCCGCCTCCCCCACCTCCCCCAGAGCACCGGTCGTACGCCAAAGCCTCACAGAACTGCTGGTGCCCTACGATCAGCTAACAACGAAGTTACAACAACTAAATCGAGCAGGCAATAAGGTCATTAGCGTTACTGCCGTCTAATATCGCAATATAAAGGAGAAGTTTAGATGGCTATTACCACAGCTGCCGGTCGGCTAGGAACATCCGCCTTTAGTGAAACAGGCCCCGTGGAGCTACGGCCCAAAGCTACACGGCAAGATGTTGAAACAGTGATTCTTGCAGTATATCAACAGGTGCTGGGCAATCCCCATTTGCTGGCCGCAGATCGACTGAGCATTGCAGAGTCCCTGTTACGGGATGGCAAAATTACTGTGCAAGAATTTGTGCGTCAAGTCGCCAAGTCGGACCTGTACAAACAAAAGTTTTTCCATAACACCTTCCAAAGTCGCACCATCGAGCTGAACTGCAAACACCTGCTCGGACGCGCCCCCTACGATCAAAAAGAGATCGTCGAACATTTAGATATTTACGAATCCCATGGGTTCGAGGCGGATATCGACTCTTACATTAACTCCACCGAATATCAGACTTACTTTGGGGAACACATTGTGCCCTACTATCGCGACCTGGTCACCACGGGGGTGGGCCAACGCACCGTTGGGTTTGCCCGCTTGTTTCAGCTATACCGTGGGTACGCCAGTAGCGATACCGCCCAGTTCACAGGCAACGCCCCCCAGCTAGTCAACGACCTAGCCAAGAAAACAGCCGCCGTTGTCAAACCACCCCTAGGCAACACCCATCGTTCCCCATTTATCCCCGCCCCCAAGGGCGATGCCTCCGGCAGTGCATTTGGGGGTTCCAAAGCCTTTGGTGCTGGGAGACTATTTCGAGTCGAGGTGGCCAGTATTAACGGTCTTGGGTATCCAAAAGTGCGCCGGGTCAACAAAGCCGTCATCATTCCCTACGAAGAACTCAGCCCCCACATGCAACGGGTACAACGGCAAGGGGGAAAAATCGCCAGCATTATAGAGCTTTAAATCTGGACCTAGGTTGGAATCCAGGTCAAACATTGTCTTTCGTCAAGCACATCCATTGTCAGTGGAGAAGTTTTTGCTTTTCTACTGGCAATATTTTTGTAGCTGCTGATTTAGGGCTCGTTAAAAATTAACATCATGGTCTTGTTCCTTAAAATCATGGCTTAACAAGCCTTTTCGGATTAAACCGTAAAGTAGTTTCTTGACAACTGCTTAGCTGTGGGCGCTTCAAACAATGAATTGGTTTTTAAAGAATAGAAACAATTGCTTAACGATCCATTAAATAGCCCGTAGATTATTAGGTAGCAGCATTTAACTAATCGCTAATGGGATGGGATGATGGGGCAGGTGAACATTTTTTGTGGGAAGAGGTCATTGATCCTCATCCCATTACGGCCTCTAGCCAAACTTTACTTTCGAAGGCATTAACCAAGTTGACTGCACAGCCAACCAAGGGCTGTATTGTGGTTTTGCGCGGCCATAGTGTGATCGGCATTGTTACTCAACAGAATTTATTAGCCGCCATTTCTCAACGGCAAAACTGGGAAAAACTGAGGCTGGCTAAGATAATTCTCCAGCCAGCGACAACCATACTTCAGGCAGATTTATCTACCCCTGCCACCGTACTAGAGATTTTTGACCAGCAGCCCATTAGCGAGCTGCCGGTAGTAGATGAACAAAATAAGTTGGTGGGCGTGATTTCCCATCAACGCCTATTACAAGCCACTAACCACTCAGAGCCTGCCATTAGCATGCGGCGCCAGCATCAACGGGCACAGCTGTTTGCAGAAATCACCCTCAAAATTCGTCAGTCCCTACAGCTCAAGGATATTCTCCAAACGACGGTGGAAGAAGTCCAGAATCTGCTCAATGCGGATCGGGTCTTAATTTACCAGGTGCTGCCCGATGGCACTGGCAAAGCCACCAGCGAAGCCGTGAAGGAGGCTTATCCAGCTGTTTTGGGCATGGCCTTTCCTGAGGAGGTTTTTCCCACAGATTATCAGCAACGCTATGCCAAGGGTCGGATTCTTTCGATTAAGGATGTGCACGCTCCAGATGCTGGCATTGCTGAATGTTTACTGGAATTTATCGAGCAGTGGAATATTCAATCTAAGCTGATTGTGCCAATTGTGTATCCCCTAACTCCAGAACAGTCCCAAACAAAACCATCGGACGGCCATGAGCTGTGGGGGCTGCTAATTGCCCACCAGTGCGAAAGCCCACGCCAGTGGACCGATTTTGAGTTGGAATTAATGCAACAACTGGCGGCGCAAATTAGTATTGCCCTGTCCCAGGGACAGATGCTGGAGTATCTAGAAGAACGGGTGAAGCTGCGCACCGCCGAACTAACCGAAACCAATCGGGCGTTACAACAAGAAATTCAGGAACGCAAGCAAATTGAAATGGCCCTGCGCCAAAGTGAAGAACAAATGCGGCTGATTACCAACAATCTGCCGGTGTTGATCGCCTATGTGGATGCGCAACAGCGCTATGGCTTTAATAATCAGGCCTATAACTACTGGTTGGGGCAAGATCCAGTCACCCTCCATGGCAAAGCCATCCAAAGCGTCACCGCCCCCGAATACTACGAGAAAATTCAGCCCCACATCGAGGCCGCTCTCCAGGGCGAACAGGTGACCTATGAAAGTGAGATTATCTTCAAAGACGAACGCAGTCACTCGGTGAGCGTCAGCTATATTCCCCATGTGGAACTGGGCTCCAGGGGTAAGGCTAAAATCAATGGCTTTTTTGCCCTCACAACGGACATTAGCGATCGCAAAGCCATCGAGCGCATGAAAGATGAATTCATTGCCGTCGTCAGCCACGAACTTAGAACGCCCCTCACCTCCCTCCACGGCTCCCTAAAGCTAATTGCCACCGGACGGTTGGGCCATCTTTCCTACGAAGGTCAGCAAATGCTCGCCGTCGCCGACGAGAGCACCGACCGCCTGGTGCGCTTAGTCAACAATGTCCTCGACCTACAGCGCATCGAATCCGGTGACGTCACCATGGACCACGGGGTTTGCAATGCCGCCGACTTGGTCGAGCAGGCAGCAGAAGCGATGCAAACCATGGCTAAACAACACAGAATTGAGATCCAAACCCAGCTGCAGCCCCTGTCGATTTGGGCTGACCCCGACTACATTGTGCAAACCCTCACCAACCTGATTGGGAACGCCATTAAGTTCTCAGCACCCAACAAAAAAATTACATTAAGTCTGCAGCCTCTAGAGTCTCAACCAGCGGACCTATCCCCAGAGCAGCCTTTACCAGCCGCCATTTTCTGCGTACAGGACCATGGCCAAGGCATTCCCACCGATAAACTAAGCAGTATCTTTGAGCGCTTCTACCAGGTAGATTCATCCGATTCTCGAAAAAAAGGCGGCACCGGGTTGGGGTTAACCATCTGTCGAAAAATTATTGAACAACATGGCGGCACAATTTGGGCCGAAAGCCAGATAGGAAAAGGCAGTAAGTTTTATTTTACAATCCCACTCTCTGCTAATTAGGCATTAGAAATTCCCATGAACTCGAAACTTATCCTTGTCATTGATGATGAAGAACCCATCCAAAAGGTAGTTCGCCTCAGCCTAAAACTAGAGGCCAACTGGCAAATCATTTGTGCATCATCGGGTCTAGAGGGAATTGACCTAGCAGAACAGCACCACCCAGACGCCATCTTATTAGATGTGATGATGCCTGAAATAGACGGCATTAAGACCTTTGAACGGCTAAATAAAAACGTCGACACCCAACATATTCCGGTAATTTTATTGACCGCCAAAACAGGCACCGCCGAAAAACGTCTGTTCCAAAAAATTGGTGTCACCGGAGTCATTACCAAACCCTTTGACCCACTGACATTGGCCAGTCAAATAGCCAAGCTACTGCAATGGACGCTCTAATTCAATGAAAATCTTATTGGTGGATGATGATAATGCCCTGGCTGACATCTTAATACAGCAGTTGACGGTGCAAAACTATGTTGTTGATCGGGTAGCCGACGGTGAAACGGGCTGGTCCTATGCATCCACCTTTGAATATGCTCTGATTGTTTTAGATTGGGTACTGCCTAGCTTAGATGGGCTGCAGCTGTGTCAACGGTTACGCAGTGGCGGCTATGGCGTGCCCATCCTCCTGTTGTCCTCTAAAAATCAGCAAGCCGACAAAATTCAAGGCTTGGAAGCAGGCGCTGACGATTATTTAGTGAAACCCTTCGATGTGAAGGAGCTACTGGCCCGCATTCAAGCCCTGGTCAGACGCACATCCACTGAACCCCAGCCAATTTTAGCCTGGGGAAATTTGTGTTTGGATCCCATCAGCTGTAACGTCACCTATCAGGGCTATCCAGTCGCACTCACCGCCAAAGAATATGCCCTGCTCGAATTGTTCTTGCGCCACAGTCACCAGGTATTTAATGCATCGACCCTACTAGACCAAATTTGGTCTTCCGATGAATTTCCCAGTGAAGCCACAGTGCGCTCCCATATTCGAGGACTAAGACAAAAACTCAAGGTCGCAGGTATTTCTGCCAACGTGATTGAAACCGTGCGGGGTTTAGGGTATCGCCTAGGCACCTCCCCCACCGACATCCCACCCACTCAAAAAAACAACGCTCTCTCCTCCGCTGAACGTCAGGCCCAGTATTTGGCCAGCCTCGTTCAAACTTGGCAAACCCATAAGGGGGAAAGCATCAAACGCTGGAACTACCTGAAGACCTTATCCCAAACCCTGAAAGAACAGGGGTTGAATGAACAGCAACGGTTGCAGGCGAAGCAAAAAGTCCACAGTTTAGCTGGCACCTTAGGAATCTTTGGCCTGGTTGAGGGGCATCGGTTAGCCCTCCAAATAGAACAGTTGTTAACAACCGCTACGCCCCTCTACCCCAGACAAATTGCTCAATTTCAAGTATTGGTTACCACCCTGGGGCATGCCCTGGATAATCCGCCCCAGCTGGTGTCTTGGACCGAAGACACCCCCCACCTACCCAAAATTTTGCTGTTGGATGTGACCGGGGCACCCTACATTCAACAACTCATGGCCCTAGCGGTCACCCAAGGCTTAGAGGTGGATATCGCCACCTCCACCGATATGGCAGCAGAGATTTTAGGGTTAAATGCCCCCGGGGACAACAATCTGGATGCCATAGCTGAGCTGCCAGATCTCGTACTGCTCAATTTAGTGGGGCGCGACAACGCTCTGGACTTAAATGAAGTTAGTCTGCAGCTGTTATTGCAGTTGATGGCCACCCTCAGTCAACAATGGCCCCAATTGCCCCTGGTGTTGATCACGCCCCAGGGAGACTTTGGTAATCGTCTGGATTTGGTGCGGCGGGGGGCGGCCATGGTACTAGAATATCCGGTCAGCCCTGCGGAAATTTTAGAGGCGATCGATCAGGCCACCTATTTAAGGTATCGCCACAGCAAGATCATGCTGGTGGATGATGACAGTCACTATTTGGATAAGGCCATGAGACTGCTGAAACCGTGGCATTTTCAAATTACCCCCCTGGCAAATCCCAGTCGTTTTTGGACGATCTTTAACCAGATTATGCCGGATGTGATTATTTTAGATATTGAAATGCCTGGCATCAATGGCTTTGAGCTGTGCAAAGTAATTCGCAGCCATCCCCAATGGCAGCATCTACCGATTATTTTCCTGAGCATCCATGCGGACCCAGCCACACAATCCCAGGCATTTGCCGCCGGAGCAGATGACTATATTACTAAGTTTAGTCAGGAAGACAATTTGGTATTCCGCATTTTAAATCGACTCAAACGTTACCATGCCTGGTGTAATCAAGAAAGTGCCCTATTAGCGGTTGACTAGTTGTTATTTTTGTAAAATTGACCCCATTGGGCTAGGTGCACAGGGTCTGCACAGGTGTGCGCCATGGTAAGACTATGCCCTGGGATTATTTCCGTGGCCAACCGGTAGCTTGCGATCGCACAGACTGCCCCACAGATTTCACCACGACTTAACAATTCACCATGGATCAAGCTTATTCCACCTCCCTGCGTCAACAACAACACCCCCTAATTACCCAGTTAGCCAACACCATTGAAATCGCCTGGAAGAAACAATTTGCCCTCTATCCTTACCAAATCCCCAAAGACCTAGGCTATATAGAAGGCAGCCTGGAAGGGGAAAAACTCACCATTGAAAACCACTGCTATCAAACGGTACAGTTTCGTAAACTCCACCTAGAACTCGCCAAAGTAGGGCCCCACCTCGACATCCTACACTGCGTCATGTTCCCCCGAACCAACTTTCCCCTGCCGATCTTTGGGGTGGATATCGTAGCAGGACGAGGCAAAATTAGCGCAGCCATCGTGGATCTATCCCCCACCAACAGCCTTAACCGGCTTCCCATCAACTATCATCAATCCCTGCAAAAGCTACCTAGTCAGCAGTTTTCCCAACCGCGCACCCTACCCGCCTGGGGAGACATTTTTTCAGAATTTTGCTTATTTGTCAGTCCGGGCAACGAGCAGGAAGAAGCTGCTTTTCTCAGCCAGGCCAGACTCTTTTTATTAACCCACTGCCAGCTGAGCAAACAAACCCAGCCCGTTGAATCCATCGAGCAAGAAGACCAGCTAGTTTCAGGGCAGCGACGCTACTGCTTGCAACAACAAAAAAACGACAAAACCCGGCGTATTTTAGAGCGCGCCTTTGGGGAAACCTGGGCAGACAGATACCTACGCACCATGCTGTTTGACTATACAGAAACTGCGATATCTGATAAAAGTGCAACAGAATGTAAATAAATCCAAGCTTTATTAAGCACACTGCCTCAGGCAAAAGGCCTATCCTTCAAAAGGCTGAGCAATTGTAAGCATTCAGACACACATGGGTGCACAGAAGCTGCACAACCAAATTGATTAAATCATATTGGTTCAAAAGTCAGAGTCTTGGTTGTCATCAAGATTCTTTTCCCTCAAATCTTATCGATAAATCTTTGATAGTCGTGCAGCAGATTAGGCTACGTTGCCACACCTTAGAGGCTGTTCAGGTCCTTCAGCACATATTTAAGGCTGCCTTCCAACGGTCCTAATTATGTCAGAACGAGGCTTCTCTACGGTGACAACAACGCCTTTATCTAGAGGGATTTTTTGATGCTTTCTTTAGTGAGATGTTTCCTAGTATATCCTTGCACTCTAGAGCGGCACTTTCCTCTCTCGCATCGATCAGAAATCACTTTCACCCACTGGAAATGTATTTCAGCTAGAGCATCTCAGTCGATAAAAATTGAGGCTCACCTTAGCAGCTTCAGTACTTGTACATACTTGTCTTAAGTAGGAGATTTTTCCATGTACGATGTTTTTACCAAGGTTATTGCCCAAGCCGATGCACGGGGTGAATATATTGGCGATGGCCAGATTGACGCGCTAAATAAACTCGTTGCCGAGGGCAGTAAGCGCATGGATGTGGTTAACCGGTTGACAGGTAATGCCAATGCAATTGTCACCAATGCAGCACGGACTCTTTTCAAAGAGCAGCCTCAGCTAATTGCCCCCGGCGGTAACGCATACACCCACCGCCGCATGGCAGCCTGCCTGCGCGATATGGAAATCATTCTGCGCTATGTTACCTACGCGATATTCACTGGTGACGCCAGTGTGTTAGATGACCGGTGCTTGAATGGTTTACGGGAGACTTACCTAGCCTTAGGAGTCCCTGGCACGTCCATGGCAGAGGCCATCAACAAAATGAAAGCCGCCGCCATGGCCATTGCTAATGATAGGGCAGGCATTACCCAAGGTGACTGCAGCTCCCTAATGGCAGAACTCAGCGGTTACTTTGACCGAGCAGCGGGTGCTGTGGGCTAAGGGTCCTCCCCGTTAAAAACTTTTTCGTCAGTTTTGTAGATAATTTTTAGAGAGATTTAGCACTATGAAGACCCCCATGACCGAAGCTGTTGCCACCGCCGATTCCCAAGGCCGTTTCCTCAGCAGCGTTGAAATGCAAGTTGCCTTTGGTCGTTTTCGTCAAGCCCAGGCTGGTCTAGCTGCAGCCCAAAGCTTAGCGAGGAATGCCAACAATCTGGTAGAAGGTGCGGCCCAATCGGTCTACCAAAAATTTCCTTACACCACTCAGATGCAAGGTGACAACTATGCCTCCACAGCCGAGGGCAAAGCCAAGTGCTCCCGTGACATTGGCTATTACCTACGGATGATCACCTACTGTCTAGTGGCGGGTGGCACAGGGCCCATGGACGATTATCTGGTGGCTGGCGTATCTGAAATCAACAAGGCTTTTGAATTATCTCCCAGTTGGTATGTTGAAGCACTGAAGCATATTCGGGGCAACCATGGCCTGAGCGGTGATGCCGCCGTTGAAGCCAATTCCTATATTGACTATGCCATTAACTCCCTGAGCTAAGGGTTAAACCTAATCCGTAGCCTGATGCTGTCAGGCTACGGAGGTTACTAGCCCATCAACCATCAACGACAGTTCTGGAAAGCAATTATGACAAGTGCCGCATCAGCTAGTCTCCTAGGATTTGAACCATTTGCTCAAGTAGTTCCCACTGAACTGAGAGCTTACCCCAGTGCAATAGATGTTGAAAACGCTATTTGGGCCACCTACCGCCAGCTACTGGGCAACGACCACATCATGCGATCAGAACGTCTCACCAGTGCTGAATCGCTGCTAAAACATGGGCATATTAGCGTGCGTGATTTTGTGCGGGCGTTGGCTCTTTCCAATTTATACAAACACAAGTTCTTTACTAAAATTCCCCAAGTTCGCTTTATTGAACTCAATTTCAAACATCTGCTGGGGCGCGCTCCCTACGATCAAACGGAGATTGCTGAACATGTTGACCTCTATGTGCAGCAAGGGTATGAAGCTGAAATCAACAGCTACTTAGACTCTGCTGAATATCGTGATAATTTTGGCGATCAGACGGTCCCCTACTATCGAGGCTTTGCCACCCAACGAAATCAGAAAACAGTGGGTTTTGTCAGAATGTTTCAGCTGTATCGGGGCTATGCCAGTAGCGATCGCACCAATAATAAACAGGGACGCTTGACCACAGCATTAGCCACCAATACGGCCACCCCTGTGAGAGCATCGGGTCTGGGCAAAGAACTCCAGGGAATCACTCGGGGCAAACGGGAAAAGCTTTATCGCATCCGCGTATCCCAAGCCGCCAGCGGCCGCACCCCCCAAATTCGCCGAGGCATTCAGGAATATTTAGTAGCTTACGAACAGCTATCGCCCACATTAAAACGACTGAACCAACGTTCCAGTCGCATCATTGATATCACCCCCGCCTAGGCTGGTGTAGGTCTCAACTGTGGTCCCCATGGTCCCCCCTTGAACACTGCGTCAACCAGACCTCATTTAGCTATTTTAATCAGGAGATTGAGCTGTGGCGATTACCCAATCGGCGGCATGGTTAGGCATCAGTCCGTTTAATGAGCAAAGCCCTGTAGAATTTCGCGCCAACGACTCAAGCAGTAATGCCCGCGTTGTTATTCAGGCAATCTATCGGCATGTCTTAGGGAACGATTACTTAATGAAGTCGGAACGGCTGACAGGTTTAGAATCTTTTTCGACTCAGCAATCGAGTTTTTGTGGTGCCCTACGGGGCCTTATCCAAAACACTCCAGCGCATTAACAAAACGGGTGGGCAAATTGCCACCATTACCCGTGCGTCATAGCAGCGCGCTTACACCATTGTTTCGCCTTTTTATTAAGAAAGAACTGCCATGTTAGGACAATATTCAACCAGTCGCCTGTCTACGGCGGATAGCCGCATGTTTGTGTATGAATTGACAGGATTAAATGAGAATGAGGTGACGGTAAATCACCAGGCTCCCATTCGCCAAAGCCATACCCAGTTTGTCCAAGTTCCGTTTCATCGCATGAATGAAGAGATGCAGAGGATTGGTTTATTGGGGGGGAAAATTGTCAGTATTCGCCCACTGAACAGTGTTTTAACAGTAACAGAAAACAACGGCCAAGACAACACCTAGCCCACAGGGTTAGATTGCCCACAACAGTTTAATTTCAAATCTTGTTCTCACACGATTCTTACCAGGGAGCTCTTTAAACGGAATGCCTGTAACCGCTAGTGGTGGAAGCCCTTTAGTACGCCCCAAGCTCTATCAAACCGTACCGGTTGCAACCATTATGCAAGCCGAGCAGCGCGATCGCTATATGGATAAGGGCGAGTTTGGGGCGCTGACGGAGTTTTTTAAGTCGGGGAAAAAACGGCTTGCGATCGCAGCCACCCTCACCGAATATTCCGAGCTCATTATTTCCCAAGCCGCCAACCGCATTTTCACCGGCGGCTCCCCCCTGTCATACCTAGAGCGGATAGAAATCGAACTCCCATTAAGTTCCCCACCACCAGCCGAGAACGGCGCAACCACGAGCAAAGGTTCTAATGGTATTCTAGGGGGCTTGCGGGAGTTCCTAACCATTAAAGATACCCCCACCCCCGCCAACTTTCGCCCCATTAACATTGGGCGCTACGGCCCCAATAAAATGCAGAAATCCATGCGGGATTTAAGCTGGTTTCTGCGCTACCTAACCTACGCCATTGTGGCGGGCGACCCCAATATTTTGACGGTTAACGTCCGGGGGCTCAGGGAAATCATTGAACGCGCCTGCTCATCCGCTGCCACCATCGTCGCCCTACAAACGATGCGCGCTGCCAGCCTCAACTATTTCCGACAAGACATCGCCGCCCAAGAACTGCTGCTGCAATACTTCAATGTATTAGTTAACGAGTTCAAAGCCCCCGCCCCTAGCGACAAAATCCGCCAGCGACCCTCTGCGGATCTACAGGGACTCAAGCTGCCCCAGAGCTACTTCAATGCCGCCGAACGTCGGCCTAAGTTTGTCATGAAGCTGGGGCTGTCTAACTTCGAAAAATGTTCGGTGATCAAAGCGGCCTACCGCCAGGTATTTGAACGAGACATTACCCGAGCCTATTCCTTAAAGATTTCCGACCTAGAATCCAAGGTCAAAAATGGCGAAATCACCATGAAAGAATTTATTCGCCGCCTGGCCACATCTTCCCTATATCGCCAAAATTTCTTTGAGCCGTACACCAACAGTCGTGCCATTGAACTGGCCTTCAAACATATTTTGGGCCGGGGTCCCAGCTCTCGCCAAGAGCTCCACACATGTTTTACAGCCGTTTCAAACCAAGGGCTACCTGCCCTGGTGGATGCCTTAATCAATTCCGACGAATATGGCGATTACTTTGGCGAAGAAACCGTTCCCTATTTGCGAGGCTTTGGGCAAGAAGCGCAAGAATGCGTCAACTGGGGACCCCAGCACGATCTCTTCAACTACAGTGCGCCCTTTCGTAAAGTCCCCCAGTTCATCACCACCTTTGCCGCCTACGCACAACCCTTACCCGATCAACATCCCTATGGGTCGGGCAATGATCCCCTCGAAATTCAGTTTGGCGCCATTTTTCCACAGGAAACCCGTAACCCCAGCCGTCGGCCCGCACCGTTCAATCGAGACACCCGGCGCATTCTGATCCACCACGGAGCCGCCATAGACAGCCAAATTAGCAATCCCACAGCCCACAACCAACAGAACGGCACCTTCAGATCTCCCATCTTCAAACTAGATCACAGTCCGGCCCACGATAGCCTCAACTTCACGAAAGGCGCTACCAAAAGAATTATTCGCGCCGCGTATCGACAAATTTTTGGACGCGACATCTACGCAGGGCAAGCCCTACAGGTCGCCGAAACTCGCTTAGAAAATGGCGAGATCTGTCTACGGGATTTTGTCAGACTGCTGGCCAAATCTGACACCTTCCGTCAGCTCTATTGGACGCCCCTATATGTGGTAAAAGCGGTGGAATATATTCACCGACGGCTGTTGGGACGCCCCACCTACGGGCGACAGGAAATAAACAAGTATTTTGACATCTGTGCAAAACAGGGTCTCTATGCCCTGATTGACACTCTCATCGACAGCCCAGAATACATTAAACATTTTGGCGATGACGTTGTCCCTTACGAGCGCTATATTACCCCAGCTGGCAAGTCTCTACGCACCCTACGCCCAGGCACCCTAAACACCACAGGGCTGAAAGCGCCGGCCCCATCGCCTCAGGTCCCCAGGTTTATAGAACTTGGGACCGTAAAAGATGACCGTGGCGCCCTTGAACTCAACCGTCGAGTAGGGCAAGGGGTAAATTCTCGCCGGGTGCAGACCAAACTCTTCAAGCTCACCACCCTTAACGACAAAATTTACCTCCAGACACTGATGCGGGCAGCCTATACCCAAATCTTTGAACGTGACATTTCCCCCTATATTGTTAAAACCGAATTTACGTCCCTGGAAAGCAAGCTCAGCAATGGGGAAATCACCGTCAAAAAGTTTGTTGAAGCGTTAGGCTGCTCCAACCTGTACATGAAAGAGTTCTATGCCCCCTATCCCAATACCCAAGTGATTGAGCTAGGCACCAAACACTTTTTAGGCCGAGCACCGCTCCACCAGCCAGAGATTCGTCAATACAATCAAATTTTGGCCACCCAGGGCATACATGGTTTTGTGCACAGCCTGGTGGAAACCGATGAATATATGCAGTTGTTTGGTGACGATACGGTCCCCTATCGTCGGTTCCCTAGTTTACCGGCAGCTAATTTTGCCAATTCGGAACAGCTCCACCAGCAGCTCACTCGCCAAAGCGCCAGTCCTATGGCCCCCCATGGCATTTACACAACCGTGCCATAGTGTCGGCAGAAAAGCATTTGCCATGCACTAAGCAAGGTTTAAGCTCATCGGGAGGATTAGTGGGGCTAGGTTGGACGTGATATTCCAACTCTAGTCCTATTTCCTTCCTCATGACTACAACCCTCTCCTAATAAACGTTTCAGTCACTTAAATGGCTAGAGTGGAACACCGGTTACACCCGAAGGCAACGATGAAAATGATCCAGCTTTCGGTAGCGGTTGGTGTCAGCTTAGAGATGATGACACCCTGGAAGGTGAAATCGTGTTTTATGAGGAAGACAGTTCAGGATTTGAAGCTGTGCGGGCTAAGTGCGGACGACTCATGTCGGTGGCAAAGCCAAGGATGTTGCGATCGCAATGCTGATAAACCACGTCACCATCCGCAATCACATAGGTAGCACCCCGCTGGGTAATGTGGGTTATATCCGGCACATAGGCATTCCACTTGCCCAGCCACATCCGCCCTATTCCGCAGTCGTAGAGTAGTAGCCAGCTCAAAGGGACTTGGACTGTCACTACAGGAGCATCTCATCAGGGCCAGCCTAATAGCCACCTCAATTTTAGTAGACGCAACTCGGCAGATTAGCGTCCACAGCCACTCATTGCCTGACTTTTCGCCAATCATTACTTTTTCGTATCAAATTCCTTGCGATCAAGGCTGCAGAACGCTTCATGTTTCTATACAATATTCCCTTAATAGTAATTAATGCCTAGTTACCTAGTGCATTTGTTCGTAATTAGACCAGGCCAATACATTAAAAACTCATTTTTATAAGCAGCAAGGGGTCAGCATGTATATCGTACAAATCGCCTCCGAATGCGCTCCGGTCATTAAAGCCGGAGGTTTAGGGGATGTCGTCTATGGTCTAAGTCGTGAGCTGGAGCTACGCGGCCATACGGTGGAGCTGATTCTGCCCAAATACGATTGCATGCGGTATGACCACATTTGGGGTCTGCACGATGCCTATAAAGATCTCAAGGTGCCCTGGTATGGAGCTGAAGTTAAATGCGATGTCCACTGCGGCTGGGTCCATGGTCGGCTGTGCTTCTTTATCGAACCCCACGATAAGGATAATTGGTTTCGCCGGGGCCAATACTATGGCTGCGACGATGACCCCATGCGCTTCGCCTTCTTTAGTAAGGCGGCTCTAGAGTTTCTACAGCAGAGTAACAAACGTCCTGACGTCATCCACTGCCACGATTGGCAGACGGGCCTGATCCCAGTGATGCTGTTTGAAATTTATAAGTTTCACGGCATGGAGCACCAGCGCGTGTGCTACACCATCCACAACTTTAAGCACCAGGGCAATGCAGGCACCGATGTCCTATACGCCACCGGACTAAATCGCCCAGAGTATTACTTCAACCTGGAGCGTTTGCAGGATAATTTCAACCCCTTCTCCCTGAACTATATGAAGGGGGGGATCACCTACTCCAATGCGGTTACTACCGTTTCACCCCACCATGCCTGGGAAGCACACCATGGCGACTTTGGTTATGGTCTAGGGCACACGCTCCATGTCAACCAGCATAAGTTTAAGGGTGTACTCAACGGCATTGACTACAACCTGTGGAGCCCAGAGGTGGATACCTATATTTCTGAGCCCTACACCCCAGACACCTTGGAAAATAAGCTCTATAACAAAAAAGCCCTACGGGAACGGCTGATGTTGGGCCACGATGACAAACCCCTAGTGGCATTTATCGGCCGTCTGGATGAGCAAAAGGGGGTGCATTTGGTGCATCATGCCATGTACCGCACCCTCGACCGGGGGGCCCAATTTGTTCTGCTGGGATCAGCCACCTGCGCGACTATCAATGATCATTTCCAGTATGAGAAGGTCCACCAAAATGACAATCCTGACTGTCATCTGGAACTAAGCTTTAATGAGGAGCTATCTCACCTAATTTATGCTGGGGCAGACATTATTGTGGTGCCTAGTAACTTTGAGCCCTGTGGCCTGACCCAGCTGATCAGCTTCAAGTACGGTACGGTGCCCGTAGTGCGAGGTGTGGGCGGCTTGGTGGATACGGTATTTGACGTTGATTACGATGAAAGCCGACCACCGGAAAAGCGGAATGGCTTCGTATTTTATCAGTCGGATAACTATGCCCTGGAGACAGCTCTCGACCGGGCTCTAGATCTTTGGTATACCGATCGCGATAGCTTCCAACAGGTCCAGCGGCAGGGCATGGCCTGCGATTATTCCTGGAATATTCCTGGTAAGCAATACATCAAGATCTACGATTCCATTCGTCATCGGTAAAGGAGTCAGGCAGCAGCATTTAACAGACAGCATCTAGCGAACAGGGGATACGGAGCATATAGCTGGGGTTCCGTGGGTTAGAGGTCTTGTTTTCCTCAACACAGGGACTGATCCCGACGGTAGGCTGTCTTCTTTAAGACATTGTCTCCATAACAACCTAACCGCTCCAGGTGGGCATTCTGAGGTAGCTAAAGGACTATCTTCAAGGGAGTAAATACCATGTCCAGTGCTGGCCTGAATAAGTGGACCGTCAGTGGAAATTTAGCCGCTGATGTCACAGTCAAAACCGTAGATTTGCGCAGCGGTCGTCAGTCAATGGTGGCGGATGCCACAATCTATGTGCGTGGGGTGAAGGACCGGAATGAGTCTTTCACCCTTAGGTTGAGTATTTGGGAAGGATCTGCAGCTTGGCGGACTATTCCTTTTTTGAAAAAAGGTTCGTTGATTATTTGCACTGGCAGTGTAGAGCCCAGGCCCTATGTATCAAAAACAGATAATGCTCCCAAGGCCGGTCTAACAATGAAAGTACTAGATATTGATTTGGATGTGGTACGAGACCCTGATGGGGAGACTAGTAATAACAACCAGGGGGCTGAGAACAAGACTCCGGTAGCGGTTTAACACCGGTAGTTTTGCGGAGAAACTACGTATATTTTCCAGGTAGCTTAAGGTGATTTTTTATGCTTAAGCCAATGTTAAATCAGCAACTTCAACGAAAGTTCAAATTATCTTCGCAGAACTGTTATCTGACAGGCCTAATTTGGGTTGAATGTAATGTGTAGATAAACGAACTATATTTAACCCACCCCTTATCAGCTACACCATATACAGAAACGGGCCGAGCTGTTGTTACCAACAGCTCGGCCTCTAACCTTTAAATCCATGGCTAGAAAACGAGTGGCGACGAAGGCGATGGGTATGAATCTGGTAGGGTCGACCATCTCCAGATTCCATAGGTTCTTCCAAAAGGTTCAGGGCTGAGTCCACGGCCAACCCTAGGGTGTTGGTAATGGGAGTGGCCTGGTGGCTCGCCAGCACTCCGTAGGCATCGTAATATCGCACAATAAACTCCGCTGGATTGGTTTCGCTGGGTTTGAAGGCGGCAAGCATGAAATTCTCCGAGTCTAGGCTGAGAAAACTCTGGCGGGCAGGCATCTCTGCGCCTGGTGCAAAGGATGGGACGGCGGGGGATAGGTATGTCTGCAATGGGATATTTAGGGCCTGGGCTTGGTGCGGGGTATGGGCTGTTTGCCAATTGCCTGGGTGGGGGTAGATGGCATAGGTAAAGTGGTGGTAGCCGCGATCGCAACCCGGATCTGGCCACAGCGGAGCCTTCAGCAACGTCAGCCGCAGTTGCCGAGGCTGGGCGTCGAATCCATGCTTACAGTCCGTCAGAATGCTCACTCCAAAGGTATCGTCACTTAAATCAGCCCAGCGGAGGGCGGGAACTTCCCACTTGGCCTTGTCATGGTCGGTGATGGGTTGAGTGGGGCGTGCGATCGCACCAAAAGGCACCTCATAGGTGGCATGGTCCGACTCCGCCGTGACCGGGAAATTCACCTTCAGTACCACTTGAGTTTCTTGCCAGTCCACCCAGGTTTCCACCTGCAGCACTGGGGACTGGGCCGCCAACACATAATCTTGAACAATCGTGGATTGATTTAACCGCCGGGTCACCCGCAACCGCTGACAAATTGAATGATTGACTTGCCATTGCATGGAGAGCAACACCGCCGGATCGCAGGGGTTCTCCCCATAATTCGGGGCAATATTCCAAGCATCCCAATATTGGCCGCTGTCTGCAAAACACTGGAGCTGGTTCGCCGCCCCCCAAAAACTCTCTCTCCCCGTGGCTAGATGAATACAGGAGATAATTTCGCCAGTATCAGGAGAGATCACCACTCGCAGATGCCCATTGTCTAAAACAAATGCTGGAGTGGCCCGTTCCCCCTTTGGCACGGCAGCCTCCGGTTCATCCGCCACCAAGCCATACAAGCGATAGCCCACCGCAGGCACATCCTCTGCCACAAAGCTCAAGGTTTGACTGGCCACCTCAGCAGCATCCTCAAACGGATGATCCTTCCGAATCTCTCCATACTGGACCGCTTGATGGGTTTCGCAGTCCACAATCCGCCATGGCCCCGGCGGCACCACCACCTCCACTAGCTCAGTTCGAGTCCAGCCCTGGGCATTAAATACCACTAAGGGCTGCATGCCAGCTGGTACCACCAAGGTTGTCGCCAGACTCTCGAGGGCAGCCCCCAGCGCCGCCTGCCCTAGCTGCTGGACTTGGGCCCAATCCCGATTGGCATCATCAAATACCTCTGGAATTGATGTGCCTGGCAAAATGTCGTGAAACTGGTTAAACAACAGGGCCTTCCAGGCAATCTCTAGTTTCTCCTTTGGATAGGGCTGGGCAGCCACCAGATGTGCCACCGTGGCCCATAGTTCGGCTTGGTAGAGCAAATCTTCTCCTCGACGATTTTGTTGTTTTTGATCGCTATGAGTCGTGTAACAACCGCGATGTAGCTCTAGATAAAGCTCATCGTCCCACAGTGGTAATTTGTTGATCGCGCTTTTCGTGGTGGTCACCGCCCGCTCATCGAGATTCTCTTTTGAGGTGGTGAACCGTTCCCACTCTATGGGATTTGCCGGTTCTGCTGGATCCAATACCTTGTGCAAAAATTGGCCTGGGGTGGAGAATTTTACCGATGGAAAAAATGGCGATTCTGCCCATCGGCGAGCTTTGATCAACATGTCACGGGTGGGGCCACCCCCATGATCACCCACTCCCGGTAGCCAACAGGTATGGGGACTCTTGGTTTTCTCTTCCCATTGCACAGCATAGGCGGCCATCTTCACCGGGTCAAAATCTGTGCCAATGGGGGGCAAGGTCCAGCCCAACACCTGGCTGCCATCCGGAGACTGCCAACGAAATAACTCATGGGGAAACTGGGTAGTATCGTTCCATCTGAGTTTTTGGGTGGCGAAGACTTCCACACCGCCCAGTTTTAGCAACTGGGGCAACTGGGAACAAAACCCAAAGGTGTCGGGCAACCAGGCTATCAGACTGCGCCCACCAAATTTCTCTTGGCAGTAGCGTTGGCCGTAGAGAATCTGGCGGGCAATGGATTCGCCGCTAACAATGTTGAGTTCTGGTTCCACCCACAGTCCGGCATCAATGGACCATTTTCCCGCCGTAACCTGCTGCTGCACCTGGTGAAATAGCTCGGGGCGATGCACTTCTAACCAGGCAAACAGAGCCGGACTGGAATGGGTGTAGGTTAACTCAGGAAAGTCTTGCTGCAGCGCTAACACCGATTGAAAGGTGCGCTCCGCCGCCCGCCAGGTGTCGGCCACTGGCCACAGCCAGGCTAAGTCTAGGTGGGCGTGGCCAACACAGTGAATCTGTCGCTGTTTCACCCAGTCGCCATGGGGCAACAGACACTGGCGCAGGTTGGCTAACCGCTGATGCAGCTCGCCACGGCTGGCTGGCCATTCTTGGGTAATGAGGGCCTCCACATCCGGCAGTTTTTCTGGGGCTAAGGACTGCAAATAGTACTGCAGAACTTCTAATTCGTCAGCGACAAAGCCGGGTTCAGGGCTGAGGGGGTGGTTTGGGGCTTCATAGATGAGGTGCGATCGCACCAGCGCCCCCGCATCATGTTTCGGGCTTTCCAGTCGCAGCACCACATCAAACTCCTGCCCTGGCACCACAGCATCACTCAAACAAGGGCGAACAAAAAAGTCAAATAAATCCCCCCCCTGGACCCACTCTCCATTCACATAAAGCTGAGCATCCTCGGCCCACCAAGCCGTCGCTAACCGTAGGGTCAACCCCTCCACCGGATAGCCATTGAGGGCTTCAGGTACCGTAAACCGCTGATATAGCCACAGCACCCGCCCATGGGGCCAAGCAATATGCTGCCGCTCATTCAGCGGCAGGTCATCCCACCGAGCCCCGTGGGCCATGGCAGTTGATAGATCTCCCCCCCGATCGTCATACAACCCATGCCAATGCATCTGCACATCTTGCTGGCTATAGGTCCGTAACTCTTGAATCAGGTTCGTCAGAAATGGAGTTGAGGCGTTCATAGTTCCGCTAAGATCGAACTAGGATTTATCAAGCGTCCAAGGATGCTTGCCATACAACTATGCCATCGTCGTCCCGACCCTACAAAAGCAAATTACTGAGATTTGTGCTGCAGCAATGGCAGCAAGGGTTAAACCGGCAAGATCGAGCCTGGCGGCAACTACAATCCACAGCAACCTGGGGCGCTCAAATCGCCATATTTCCCTTCTATGTCATCATGCGGGCAGTGGAACGGGCCAGTTTTACCCTCGGGGACAGCAGTAATGGGCCCCAGGAGTCAACCTTTGCCCCCAGCACCAACACTCGGGAAAAAGTAACAGACCTGGACCATTCCCTAACGGCAATTCTGACCCATACCCAACAACTGCTATCAGCAGATCCCAGGTCCTCAAAACCAGTAGCCCAGATCACCATCGCCCCTAAAAGTGACCTAATGGGGCAGGTCAAGTCTTTTTGGAGCAATTCAATTCAACGGGTGCGGCGTTCAGGAGATTTAACCCAGATTCGCAAAAATCAGCCAAAGCAACCCTCAAGGGAGTTAACCCATACCCGCCAGCAGCAACTAGAAACAGGGCAGTCGCAAACAGGGGCGATAACCGCTCGTTCTCACAGGATACGCCGCAAAATAGCCACTGATTTACTACAGAATGGGACGACCCTGGCCTCTGTGATTGAAAATCGGAAGTTGGTGATCGTTAATTCGAAAAATGAGGTCTTCGATATTTTGACACCTGGGCAACAGCAAGATCTCAAACATTACATTAGCCGGGTGATGCAGGCTTACCAACAGTCCCGCACTATTGTTCCCCGGCAGCCCAAAAAACTGTCGGTGAAAACGGTCCTACCGATTTGTCCAAGCAGTGATGAGTCCTTCACGACAATTCTGACCCATACCGAACAACTCCTATCCTCTAGCCAAACAGCACGGCTGACCATCGCTCCCAAACGTAGCCTCCTGCACCAGGCTAAATCTCTGTTGACCCGTGCCATCCCCAGACTGAGCAGATCTGAAGCGTTAACCCGCCCTGGCAACAACCATCAGCCCGATCAAACAAGTGGGCTCACGGAACGGTCTATGGGCATGAACCGCAGAGGGACATCAGCCACCTCTGATCTACTCCAGAATGGTATTACCTTGGCATCCACCATCGATGATCGGCAATTGGTTTTGGTCAATCCCCGCAACGAAATTTTCAATATTTTGACCCCTGAGCAACAGACTGAACTAACCCATTACATTAGTCGTGTGATGCGGGCTTACCGGCAGTCCCGTACCATCGTTCCCCGGCAGACCCATCGCCTTTCGGTGAAAACCGTTCTGGCCATTGGGGCCGTATTCATCGCGGCCCTACCGGTGGAGTTTAAAAAAGCATGGTCCCAGATAGCGCCGGGTCCTACAGGTCCCAGCCTGCCCCCCATTTCCGTCAACGGTCTACAAGCTGAACCCCACTCCCGTGTTTTTTATCCCCAGGCCTCTGCCCCAGGAACAGCCAAGGCCCGCTCCCGTAGATTGCTTGACGATACTGGCTATATTGGTAAGACTGACAAGGTCAATGGTCGCCGCTTAACCAGCAATTCTCCCCATGCGTTTGAGGCTCACGTCAACGACGTCAAGTATCTGGAGCATCCCCTAGAAAGGATACTACGCTTGATTGATCGGGTCTTGACCTGGTGTGAAAACCGCTGGCAACAATGGCTCAGGCAGAGCTAGGACATAGAGTTACCATAGGATAGTTCAACCCATCGCCCTGTTATTTCCATGGTCAAAGCTTTGTATCGTCTAGGCCATGTGATCCAGGCCCATCGCACCGCGCTACTGCTAAATCTGGCGGTTATTCTGCCCTTCACCTTGCTCACGGGTTACATCAAGCTCTCGACATTACTCAATGGCTACTCCGCTGGTCGCACCCTGAGACGGTCGACCGGTATTGAGCTACTGATCACCTTGTTTAGCGAGCCCTACACGCTTCCCTACGAAGGTATTTTGACGGAAATCTCGGAGATTGTTTGGTGCTTTCCCATCGCGCTGTGTTTCTTTACCGCTAGCCTATTAAGGCATACAAAACTGCGGCAGTATCTGATCTGTCTCAGCCTGCTGTTGACGCTGTTGTTAATGGATGACGCGTTTCGAGTCACTTTGATCCTGCATATTCTATTGTCAGTGCCGAAAATGGTGTCCTATGGACTCTATGTGGTGTTTGGGGTTGCGATCGCAACCTACTTCCACCGCACCATCCGCCAAACACCCTACCGATGGTTATGCCTCGCCACAGGTCTCATGGGCATCTCGGCCCTAGCCGACCTGACCCCCATTCCCGGCATTGGCACCCCCATCATGCTAGAAGACGGCACCAAATTGTTGGGCCTGGTCAACCTAACCATATATGTCTGGCAATCATCAAAATCGGCCCTAATCACATTGCCTTGGAAAAATCTCTCATAACAGTCATTTAAGGGCGCTTAGATACTATTTCAGAATTTTGACAGCGATCGATGACAGGTTGAAGTTTTTCCACTAACCGCTAGACATAGGGAGAATCCAACATAACTCGGTGGGGACTTTCGAAGGGATGAAGTCTAAACTGATGTTCCACTACTAACCGATCCCATCCCAACAAAAGCGCCTTTATATCCTTCACCTTAAAGGATGACAACGTATCTACATAGCCTGTTGCATAAGGGATAGAGCGAGAAAACCCCGTTGAGAATAGAGCCGTTTATGGGGTTTGAGGGCGATCAATTTGAAGACCCACTCAGCCCATATCTCCATGGCATATATCCACCGTTGGCCATACAGACCCAAGCTAAAGTTACTCTGATAGGGAGGCTTGTCTGGGTGCTTTTTAATACATCCAGCATACTCATCTATCCGTAATTCCTGCATACGTTGACCGTGCATCGTGGCCAAACTATAGGCCAGCACAATCACCACCACCAAGGCTAAAAAACGACGGTCGTTCACCTGGGTATCTTCGAGGTGATACTCCCCCGTTTTACAATCTTTGAAAAATTGTTCAATGCGCCAATCATAATGCCCCCATAAATTGGTCGTCGCCTCAGTATCCCAAAATCAGTCTGGCGGGTTTACAGCAATTGGTTGACGTTGTCGCCAAAATAAAGGCAACCCAATCACCATCAGAGGACGCTCTACCATGACCGAGCAACACGAGCCCCCCGCCTGCCTGCCCACTGAATCAGAGCCAGTGGGCCCGCCTGCCCCAAGCGAATCGCCACCGCCTGAGATAATCTATTACAAACCTTATCGACATCTTCAAAAGTCATGGATTTTGTCTTGCAGAAACTGAAATGAGCGATTTAGAATGATCAAAAAAGGTCTTTACCTTACTGAGCATATCTTTATGCTGGGCTATGGCTTTGGTGCGTGAATATTTTGGCAGACAGATCACTCCCTTCAAGTGATCGCTCTCAGCCTTCAACAGAATAGCTGTCCGGCATTCCTAGGTGAGTGAACTGGTTGAGGATAGAACATTCCAACAGTAATTCTTTTGACGCAACGCCAGTCCGTAAATCACTTTCAAGGTTAATCAGGTCTGAATGGCTAAGTCACTGTACCTCTTAGAAGCGCCAGGCTTACCTGCCTTTAGAGTGTTTTCCCAGGCTGCAATCACCTCATCGCTAAGCCATAGCGTCAAACGTCCTCGCTTGACCAAGGCGGCGTTATACTCAGACCAGTTGCGCAGTTTGTAGGTGCGTTTCATCGGTATCGTGTTGCTGTAGTAGCTACACGATACCGGCTCCTAAAGCTCCGCAGCTACCTTATTCACGCACCAAAGCCGTTTGACTTCATAGAAAAGCGTCCTATGATTATTGATGCTCGCACGATCGATGTTACCCAGCCACTAGAAGCGGATATCTGTATTATTGGCTCAGGACCTGCCGGTATAACTCTGGCACGTGAGCTGTCCTCTACCCAATCTCTAAAAATTTGTCTGTTAGAGAGCGGTGATCGGGAATTTGACCCGGCCATCCAGGCACTTTATGAAGGCGAGCTCGACTCAAAATCTGGCTATCCTCAGAATGAACTGACAGCGGGGCGCTGCCGTCAACTCGGCGGGTCAGCTAACTTTTGGGAAATTCAAATTGATGATGAGGATGTGGCCAAAAACATATTTAATGTAAGACATGTAATTCCTGATGAGATCGATTTTCAGAAAAGAGATGCAATTCCCCATAGTGGCTGGCCATTTGAGCGTTCTGAGCTCATACCTTACTATGAGCGGGCACAAAAAATTTGCAAAATAGGTCCATTATCTTATGACGCTAAAGATTGGGAAACCGCAGACAGACCCCAACTAAATTTAAGCGCCCAAGGTATCGAAAGCCGTATTTTTCAATTTGGTCCCCGTGCCGCCTTCGCCCATGACTATATAGAAGAGCTACGTAACACACCCAATGTCAATATCTACACCTATGCTAATGCCGTAGAACTTTTAACCCATTCGGATGGCCAAGTAGTTGAAAAAGTTCGTGTGGTTACCTCAATTGATCAAGGTTTTTTAGTCAAAGCAAAAACATTTATTTTGGCCACAGGCGGCATGGAAAACGCTCGCCTTCTTCTACTGTCAGATAGTGTACATACTTCAGGCATAGGTAACCGAAAAGATCTCGTAGGTCGTTTTTACATGGACCATCCTGCCTTTAACTTTGGCATCCTTAAACCCAAGAACAGTAGCTTATTCAACAAAATGGGACTTTATGATCTACATCGAGCCCAAGGAACAGCAGCAATGGCACGACTTATTTTTTCCGAGGAGACCCTCAGAAAAGAACAACTATTGAATATCGGTCTGGCACTTGTCCCACAAATTAAAGGCATAGAAACACAATCAGTAATGTTTTTTAGACAATTTACCCAGTCCCTACGAAATCGAAATCTTTCTTCCAAGACATTTGCCTACTTACAAAAATCGCTATCTAACGCTGGTGAGGTCACTAGCTATTTACGCTTTCGGGCCTTAAAGCTAAAACAACCTATCTACAACACCATGCGCGGCGGATGGTCTAGCTTACCGCATAATAACAAACGTTTTTTTGCCTTTTATATCGCTGCACAAACAGAGCAAACCCCTAGCCCCGATAATCGTATTTCCTTGAGTAATATCAAAGACGATTTAGGATATCCCAGAACTAAACTGACATGGACTTGGCAACAATCTGATATTAATTCCATTAATCGTAGCCAGGAACTATTACGCCAAGCAGTCACACAATCTAACCTGGGTGAGTTTCAGCCTCAATTTGAATTGAGCATGGGGGCTAGACCTTATATCGCTAGCCCTCACCACCATCTAGGCACAACACGCATGCATGATAGCCCACACCAGGGGGTAGTCGATAGACATTGCCGGGTACATGGTGTCGCCAATCTATTCATCGCGGGCAGCTCTGTATTCCCTACAGGTTTGGGATACGCTAATCCAACCCTTACTATCATTGCCTTAGCAACTCGACTATCAGATCACATCAAAAAACAGTTTTCTCTATAGAGCCTATTTGAGATCTCTAGGGTCTTCTCTAAAGGATACCGACGTTCATATACCAACTGCTGAGAATCCGAATCCCGACCTGCAAAGTTAAGAGTTATAAGGCCAAGCTGCACGGTAGATGTTTGTGCTCTGGTCATATCGAGGATACTCCACGCCTTTCTGAAAGGATCAAAGTTTGTATAAACCTTCAAGCAATAAGACTTCAACGTTTTTTTACAGGACGATAGCAATACTTTTTGTCGCCTTACTGCCAATCCACCTCAACAAGCAATTAGAAAACTTAGAATCCCTATCGATTATGAACAATATTAGTTGCAGCATTATTTAAAACCTCACCAATTGTTTGACAATAATTCTCTACAGAAAACGTCTGCGTCACCTTTTCCTTTGTTTTTATCCAATCAACCTGATAAATAGTTTGTGCTGAAATTTGCTTCATGGTAGAGGCAATTGCTTCTGGAGTAGTCTCGCAGGTCCAGAGATCCACCTCAAGATCGAAAAATTCTTCGAGGGAAGATGTCGTCATTGTCAGACTGGGAATACCAAGGGTCAAGGCTTCAATTAACTTATTAGGTATAGTTGCGCCTGCTTTTTCTGTATCACCAAAGAGCCCCAATGCTAGGTCGCAATTATTAACCAGGTATTCAGGGAGTGAACTATCGCCAAAGGTTAAGTCTTTCCGTAGAGAAACTAAGTCATTTAATCCTAAAGCTTTTATCTCATCACGGCAGTCTTCAGCAAGTTGCTCTCTTCCTTTTGGAGGAATACCAAATAACTGACAAGAAAATGGAATGCCATCTGCATGAAGTATTTGTAGTGCTTTCAGAATATTAGATATTCCATGGCTAGGAATCAAAGTCCCCCACCAACAAATTCGTAAACGGTCACCTCGAACAGCACTATAAGACAACCTTGTGAGCACAGGTTCACAAAAGAGAGGCGCGATCCAAACGTTATCTTTCACTAAAGTAATATTGAAAAGTTCTTTCCAGTAATTCAGTTCGTACCGCGCCAAATGGACTATGTGATCAGCCGCTGAAAGTGCCAGGACATCATCCCGCCAAAGCTTTTTGGCAGCAGCGCTATCTATAGGAACCTCCTGCTTTTCACGGACCAATGTATCGTAGGCTGATATATACATCTCAACAACTAACTTCGTTTTGAATAAACGACTGGCCCACACCACTGGTCGAATCAACTCACTATTGAGAGGTAATAGATAAATAACATCTGCTAGTGCAGCTTTGAGAAACAGATCAATCAGGTAGTAGGCAGAAAAAATAACGCGGAGCATTTTTGAAATAATGTCTTTTTTCTCACCTCGTTCATAATAGAATTCAGGTGATATAATTGATAGTCGATAGCCCGCATCTAATAGATACTTCACCAAATTTTGGGAACGATAAGCTCCAAAAAAATTTCCATACAATAGAACTTTTAATCTCTTCTTATTAATCGACATGGCTACTACGTTTAGTGGGGAGATTATTCAGCTTCACATCCAGGCAATACAACAATCAGTCGGTGTTCAGGCATTAGTTGATCGATAGAATGGCTGTACCGATATCGCTAGAATTTTAGCAAGCGCCGAAAGAATTACTTTCACTTGCCGCAACAACTGAGGATGATAATAGATAGAAAGCCTCAGATATCTAAAAGCGCGTTGCGCATTGCGCTGCCCTTCAACAGGCAAAGTTTGGGGTGCATCTAAAAGTTTGAATAGCAGATATTTATAAAAGTTAGAGAACGCCTTAGATTTTAGTGGATGAGTAGAATCAGGCAATTGGGCAAACGCCTTCTTGATCACCGATAAACCTCCAGCTTCGTGTTTGTCTAGCAGAAATGACTTTGAGTTAGTCACCACTCTGTACTGCACATGCACCTGAGGAACCACTACAAACTCATATTGCAGAGCCAAACGAATCCAAAGATCCCAATCTTCGCAGGTGCTTAAAGACTCATCAAAACCACCAACAGACTCTAATGCCGTACGACGAATCAAGGGATTGGAGCCACTCTCTAGAAAACTGCCAAGCAACAATCGCTGATGAACATTTCCTTCAAAGTTACAGTAATAGCCTTGACGTAAAAAATGGCCGTCCTGATCAATATAATCAGTCCAGCTGTAAGCAACAGCTGCCTGGGATTTACTCTGAAGAGCGATCATCTGATCTGCCAACTTATGGGGTAGCCACAGGTCATCCGAGTCCAAAAAAGCGATAAAATCGCCCTTAGCCATGTTAATCCCACGATTACGGCTAGCAGACACCCCAGCGTTAGACTGTGTCACGATATGCAATCGCGAATCTTGAAAGCGCTTCAGAACAGTTAATGTTTCGTCTGTAGAACCATCGTTAATCACAATAATTTCTATTGTTACATATGTCTGTTGAAACACAGAATGTAACGTACTGCTGATACTGTCTTCACAGTTATATGCCGGAATAACAACTGAAATCAGAGGCAACTCAGAATTCATTACATTTCATCAATATATAACCTAAAGAATTTATTCGACTAGGCTCTGAACAACGTCCATTTTGGGAGACACGATTGTGCGCTCATAGCATCAAGGTAAAATAGCCGAGTCCCTTTTAAGCAAAGCCTTTACGCTGTAAAAAGGGCTCGCAGCACTACTTAGAAAGAACACCATTTGACATTGAAGTACTACATCTGTAAAAACTTTTTGCTGATGGTCAAGTAACAGCATTAAAGCTCGCTTTAGCCCACCAGCTGTAATTTTGGCGGCCAGCAGCAGTTGCTGAAAGAGGTTCTCTGCCATAATTTGCCGCAGTGAGTAAACGCACAAACCACAACCGCGACTAAGGTTGACAAGATAGCTGGGTTCTAATCGTCCCTTTGGAATTTGATGGCTGACATGCATATCTGGGTTGTACCAGATTTTCCACCCCGCAAGATGCATATAGATTAAAGGCTCATAATCATCACCTTGGACCATCGATCCTTTCACTCTTCCACTCAAATTTGGTTTTGTTGGCACTGAGTCTAGCCAAGCCTGCCGACAAACAACCCAAGCTGCTGAAGGCGGGAGAACCAAATTTTCTGGATCATAGAGATGGGGCTGATCACCCCGTTCCCGAATTGCAAGAAATGATTGGATACGTTTAAAGTCCTCGGGCGGGTCCGATTCAAATTGAGGGTGTATCTGACCACCATAGGCACCTAATTGAGGTTGGCTATCCCGAAAGGAATAGGCGGTGGAAACCCAATCAGATGATGGAATTACATCGTCGTCCACAAAGCTAACCCACTCACTTACAGCATCTTGCATCCCTCGCTGACGAGCATAAGCCGCACCTTGCTGGGATTCAAAGGTGTAACGAAGCATTGGCCAACCAGACCAGATAGCTTGATAACTTTCGATCAATTGCTTGGTTGAGTCACTACTATTGTTATCAACGACTAATATTTCCCAATGGATGGATTCGGTATTAACCTGCGATCGCAACGCTCCCAATAACTGAGGTAACCGCTGAGCACCATTATAGGTAGGAACAACAACTGTAAAGTCAACCATAGCTAAATAGAAGTGCCTGAAATAAACGGAAACGGTCTGGAAAGTTGATAGCCTTGAATGTATTGAATACCCAAGTTTTGTAACTGTTCTAATCGAATTTGTGTTTCCACTCCCTTGGCGACTAGCTGAACACCCGTTTGTTGAACGATCTTCAAATAGTCTGGTAGAGATGACTCTAGCCAATCAGAACAATCTACAACATCTTTACTCAGCTTTAAGCAATCAACAGGCAGCTGAGTCATATAGCTTGCAGTAGCCGACCTCTCTTTAACCTCATCAATCGTCACCCGCAGCCCCAACATCTTTAGCCGTGCCACTAGGCCTTGCACATCTTTCCAAGCGTCAATAACAATTTTCTCAGAAATTTCAAAACACAGATACTCAGGGTCTATGTGATAGCGCTTGAGTTGCATCTCTATAAAGTCAGGCAAACTGGCATCGTCAACACTAGCTGACGAGAGATTTAAGGAATAAATGACATCCACTTGTCGACCAGCTAATGTTTCACAGACTTGCTGAATAACACGACGATCAAGGGTTCGCATCAAACCATAGCGCTCTGCGGTAGGAAAGAAAGAGGCTGGTGATGCTAGCGCCTGATCTGGCAAACCACAATCTAACCGCAACAAAATTTCAACCTGTGGCAGCATCACTGCTTTAGTCTCTAGAGCTGTTGAAGCACCTAAAAAAATTACTTCTTGCTGATATAGCTCTAGAGAACGCTTTTCAAATGCGTCTGTCAGGAGTTGAAGCCATTGCTGACGTTCAGGCAGTTGAACGCTATCTAAACGACTTTGCCAAAAGTCTTGATATGCCTTTTCTAGCAAAAAAGCAGGGCTAACTAACGTGCTTGTCAACAGAGATCGCTCACAGGCAGCAACAAGATTTAAATGATTCTGCCCAAGACCATTTTTTTGATAGTGGAGAGCTAACTTCCGCAAGTCATTGGCAATATAGGCAGGCACTTTGAAAAATCGTTGCCAATCTTGAGTGCCTAGCCAGCGAATATAAAATCGACTCAACCCCACACAACGTAACAAGCTAACTAAATAGTCTTGCTGGAGTCGTTGAGCAGGGATTTGATGGGTGATCACCATATCAGAGTTGTACCAGACTTCCCAACCAGCTTTTTGAATATGTAGCATTGCTTCTAAATCTTCGCTGGCCAGGCCGGCAGATTTTCCCTTATGATTGAGAAACAGCCGTTCTGGTACTGCATTAAGCCAGGCTGTCCTGCGCACAGCCAAACCTGCCGCCGGTGGCAGAATTTTAGTTTTTGGATTGTAGAGATGGGGCTGATTTCCCCGTTCTACGATCGCTAGAAAGCAGGCAATTTTCTCAAAGCCCTCGGGCAACACACCTTGAAAGTTGCCGTGGATTTGGCTACCAAAGGCTCCTGCTTGCGGATAAGCCTGGGCAAAGGAATGCACATTGAATAACCAGTCTTGGGCTGGAAGGTTGTCATCGTCAAGAAAGGCAACAATATGACCATGGGCTTCCATCACCCCACGCTGGCGGGCAAAGGCAGCACCTTGCTCAGCCACAAAACAATATCGCAGCGCAGGCTCTGGCGGCCATTGTTGCTGATAGTGTGCTACGACATCGGCGGTGCGATCGCAACTATTATTATCACAAACAATAACTTCCCAAGTGAGCGCATCTATACCCACCTGCTGCTTGAGGTGGTCCAGCACCTCGGGAATCCGAGCCGCCCCATTATAGGTAGGAATAACAACAGTAATGTCCAAACAGGTCCGCTGGGTCACGACCAGTGGATTAGCCGCCGTATTCAGTTGGGAATCAACGGTCATCATGTCTAGAAACCGAAGTTTTCACTATAGGGATTGTAACAATAGCTCCAAAATCTGCGTCTACTTTTCCAGATAGGCAAACTTTAGAGATAAAACCACCACAACGAGCAGCCAACTGCTGAAAGCTCAAGCATCAAACAATCTGGCAATCTGGATTAACGAGTTAGCCCCAGGGCCATCTGTAACATCGTCTGGATCGGCCCCATCGAAAAGGATCACCTTGCACTGTCCCCAGATTCATTACAACATACGCCTTAGCTGAAGGAAAGTTATCCATACACACCCTGAGGAAAACCCCTGGGAGACCTACCAAAACAAGCTACTCCAGAAAAACGTATTGCCCCCTCCCAAGAAGTTATTCAAGCGGGCGGGTCCCCCAGACCAACCCAGACCTAAAACTTTTCCCCACTGAGAATAAAGGTCGGCGTAATGGGTTTCAAAACTTGGTTGGACCCACGGGTTTCTAAACGACTTCCCCCCGCCTGGACCACTTCAATATTGCGCACCTGCAGATCGGCAAAGGTTTCAGAAATGGCATAAAGCGATTGAAAGTTTCCGGCGGTCACCACCAACCGACCCTGGAGGGATAACCTTTGCCAAGTCTCGGTCAACAGGGGTTTCAGGTCTCGACCACCCCCCACCAAAATGGCATCAGGCCCATGGGACAAACTAGCCAAACAGTCGGGGGCATTGCCCACCAAAACATCCACATTCGTCACCCCAAACCGCTGACAGTTCTTTTTGATCAGCATGGCCACATCTCCATCCCGCTCCACAGCAACAATCGAACCCTGGGGACACAGCAGTGCAGCTTCTATGGCAATGGTTCCAGTGCCTGCGCCAATGTCCCACAGGACAGCCTTAGGACCGAGCCGCAAAGCACTCAGAATCACCAGTCGCACCTCTCGCTGGCTCATGGGAATACCCGGTAGCCGTTCAAAAAAACAGTCAGGAATACCGGGGGTAGCATAGGGCCAGAGAGGCTCCATGGAGATCTGCCTTACAACGCGGGTGGAATAGCCTGAGGATAGCGCTGTTCTGGAAGCGTGGCTAGGGTCTAGACGGAGCAACGAAGTGTGAAACAGTTCCCCCATCAGCCCCTTAACCAGGCTGCAAAATCCTCAGGGTCTGCAATGTGGGGTCCGCTAGTCCACTGAGATGGGCACCCGCCGCCTGGGCCATTTTTAAGGTGTGAATTACCCGCTGCGTAATGGGCTCCCCCGGCATCAGCTGCGGAATCCCCGGCGGATAAATACAGACTACATCAGCACTGAGACGACCTATGGCATCCTCCACCGCACAGGTTGCCGTCGAAGCAAAAAAAGCCTCCCGAGGAGACATCCCCGCCCCAGGTAACCCTACATCCACCTGGGACCAATCACCATGGTCAACAACGGCTCCCCTGGCAGGCAGCTGTCCCAGTTGATTGACGAGATGTCTCAGCCCCTGTACTAACCGCTCAATATCCTGGACCGAGTTCCCCAAGCTGACAATAAACGTCAACTGATCTAACGTGGGCAATTCTGCCGTCACCCCCCACCCATGGAGCCAAGCATCGGCTGCAAATCCGGTGATGCCCAGGGCAGAAACATCCACGGTCAGACGAGTGTAATCCTGCTGAAACCTAGCCCCGTGCAGCCCAAACCCATCCTCAGAAACATCCAAAACCGATAGGCCGCTATCCCGGAGCTGGCAGCGGGCCGAGTGAGCCAGGGCCAGGGTGTGTTCCATCAATTTCTCCCCCTCGTTCACCATCTGGTGACGGGCGGCATCTAAGGAACCCAGAAGTAGATAGCTAGGGCTACTGGATTGGGTCATACGTAGAGCCATGCCTAGGCGAGTGCGATCGCACCGACTCCCCTGAACATGGATCAATGCCGCCTGGGTAAATGCCGCTAACACCTTATGGGCCGAGTGAATGACAATATCAGCCCCGCCGCTGAGGGCCGAGGGCGGCAGCTGGTCATGAAAGGCAAAATGGGGGCCATGGGCAGCATCCACAATTAGCGGCAGGTCATACCCATGGACCACCTCAGCGATGGCGGCAATATCACTGCATACCCCTTCATAGGTAGGAGATACCACCACCACCGCCTTAGCCGCGGGATGCTGCCGGAGGGTGGCTGCGATCGCAGATGCTGTCATCCCCAAGGCCAACTGCCAATCTGGGTCATACACCGGAGCCATCCATACGGGCATCGCCCCCGACAAAATCAGCCCAGATAGCACCGACTGGTGAGCATTGCGCGGTACCAACACCTGATCACCGGGACCACAGGTAGCCAACAATGCCGCCTCCACACCACAGGTAGAACCATTGACTAAAAACCAGGTTTGCTCGGCCCCAAACGCCTCAGCCGCTAATTGCTGTGCCGCTAAAATCACTGATTCTGGCGCAAATAGATCATCCAGTTCCGGCAGCTCAGGGACATCAACCCGAAAAATGTCATCTCCAAACACCCTGCGATGTAGCGACGATACCCCCTGCCCCCTTTTATGGCCAGGGGCATAAAACGCCGCATGATCCTGACGCAGCCCACAGTTATGCAAAGCCTGAACCAAGGGAGCATGGAGTTGGGAAAACATAGCAAGACCCGCCAGAACTCATCAGCCTCAGTCCCATCAGTTAAAACCATCCATCTATCGCTTTTCGCCCATAGCGACCCTATAGGTGAGTCGATACAAACGATAGATAGCGAAGGCTGTGGGCCACAAAACCAATGGGACTAAACGTAACCACGAAAAAAACACTGAGAACGTCCTAACATCCTCAGTGCTACTCAAATGTTGATCCAATCCTCAGAAAATAGTTACTCAATGCCTGGGCCACGAAACAGCAACCCTAGAGCATCAGTATCCACCTAGCGACGGATTTTCTTCGCCATACTGCGGAACATATCCATGCTGGTGTCAGGAGTGCTGCTAACTGCAGTCTCTTGGGGAGCAGGAGTGGCATCTGCATCTGCCGCTGCCGCCGCCACAGGGGTAGGAGCAGGAGCAGGGGTAGGAGCAGGAGTATTAAAAGTAGGAGCAGGGGTATTAAAAGTAGGCATATTGAAACTTGAGGTTGTAGTCTTGACAGCCTCACCTACTTTTTTGCTGGTGCTAGCGGAAATACTCTTAACACTCTCTAGCTCGTCTCCGCCCTTTTTCTTAGCGAAGGTGCGACGGATTACCACTTCCTTACGCATGTAGTCAATATCACCCAGGCTTTTAGCGTCATCTTCACTGAGGAAAAACGCCTCTTTTGATTGGGGGGCTTGTTTTTTGTTGCCGCCGAAGAGTCCAAATAATCCAGCCATAGTCCTCTTATGTAACGAATGATAGCCATTAAGTTCTTTTATATTAACTTTTAGCAGCCATTCTCAGAAACGTTATTTCCTTAAGTTTTGTAAATTATTTACTCAATCATGGCCATCGCTTGAGTCTAAAGTCCTCCTAGCACAAAGCATTCAGCCATCTCTCCAAGACAGCTGAATGCTTTACATTAGGAAACAATAGCCCCTATTTTGATGAACTGGGTGGCCGTAATGTTAAGCAACGGGACTTCAAGGAGCAAAGCAGCCGATTAAAACTCACTGCGATGGCGCTCCAGAATGTCCAGCAGATCCACCTGGCACTGAATCGGTATCAGGTCGCTCAAGGGCAAAGAACGTCTACCCCCACCTAATTTCACCGGAATCGATTGTAAAACTTCCACCACCCCTGTCTCAGACAGATCGCTATCGGTCACCATCGGATAAAACTTTTCCGCCAGGGTTTTGTGCAGAGACGTATCTTTCAGATACAAATGCCACTTAGCAACGTCTATGTAAACCGTATCGCCAATATCTGCCGCCAACGCTTCGATCACGGATGCAGCACCAGGGTAAGCCATGGTTATTTCTTTTTTGTTAGAGGAAAGTTGTTCTGCTTTAGGGTAAAAGGTCTAGTTCCATAAAAGACCTGTTCTTAAAATGCATTAACAAAGTTTTCGGTTTATGACGATGGCTGGTCTGAATCAGGCTTAGATGGAGTGTAGTTTGCGATCGCAAACAACCACACACCATGGCAAACTAAAACCCCCAACCAAGGCAGCGTCAGCTTAGGCAACCACAATAAAGTGCCCGGCATAAACCCATGGAAAAACCACAGACCGGAATTAAAAGCGGAAAATGCCGCCACATGAACAGCAAAGTTAATCCGATCTTCTAGCTTACGATAAGCCGGATCAGCCCGATCTGGTACACGGGGCCATTTGGGAGGCATAGAACACCAAAAAATATGTCATGAATCAATAGTATAATCGCCCGATTTACCCCCGGTTTTACTAATCAAGCGAATATCCTCAATTTGCATCGACTTTTGCACCGCCTTTGCCATGTCATACAGGGTCAGGGCCGCCACTGATACCGCCGTCAGGGCTTCCATCTCCACTCCCGTCTGACCAGCGGTCTTCACCCTCGCCTCAATACGATAGCCAGGGCGCTGATCATCTGGGGTCAAACTAATTTCCACACTCTTAATGGGCAACGGATGACACAGCGGAATCAAATTCGATGTCTGCTTTGCCGCCATAATGCCAGCAATTCGAGCCGTACCCAACACATCCCCCTTAGGCAAGTTACCAGACTGAACCGCTGCCATCGTTTCATGACTCATCCGAAGATAGCCTTCGGCCACCGCCACACGATGGGTCACATCTTTACCAGAAACATCCACCATATGGGCCGCCCCACCCCCATCTATATGGCTCAGGGACGACGTCTGCGATTGATCGGGAATCGGGCCCAGGTCCGAAAAAATTGCCATGAAAACTTTGGATAGCGTCTCAACAGTATGTTAGAGTTTAATCCTGTTAGAGCCTGTAGCTCAGTGGACAGAGCACCTGGCTACGGACCAGGGTGTCGGGGGTTCGAATCCCTCCAGGCTCGTTTTAATCATCCCAACGTTGAGCAATTTTGATATTGCTCAACTATAAAATTTATGGATTCAAACTAACTGTCCAACCTACAGTGTCGAGTTTGATACCGCATACACGTCTTTGCCACCCCTCAGGGCAAACTGTATGGAGTGGTCCATATCCTTACTCGAGGTCGTGACAAAGATGATCAACCCCAGCAGGGTCATCACAGCCGCTATGCCAAAAATATCTCGATAACTGCTCAGATCGGCAATATGCCCCATCACTGGCCCAGCCAAGGCAATGCCTACATCAAACCCCGTCAGGCACAGACCGAACATTAAACCGCGATCGGTAGATGTTGAACGATCGGCCATGAGAGCCGCCACCATCGGAATCAGCATGCCGCCGCCCATGCCCTGCGCCGCCGCCGCTAGCAATACCGCAGACTCACTTTGGGCCAGCCATAGAGCCACCATGGCCACCGTATAAAACATCAAACCCAGGGTAATAAACGGTCCTCGACCATAGCGATCCGACGCCCGTCCCACTAAGAGACGAATACCAAAACTAGCTATGGCGGACGCCGTGTAAATTAACCCAATATTCAGAGCAAAGTTTGACTCCCGCGCATAGAGCGGGATAAAGGTGGCCAACCCACCAAAGGCCAAGCCCACCAATAACAGCATCAGAGCGGGTATACGTACCGCTGGCAGCAACAATAAAGACCAAAAGGCCGTTCTCCGGCCCACCGTTGCCACCGCCCGCTTAGGCTCTGCAATGGTAACGGTACAGACTAACCCAATGACGCCCAGCACCGTCATCCAAACAAACACTTGGGTAAAGCCTGAGGCTGCTTGCAAATACCCCCCCAAGGCCGGTCCCACCGCCATGCCCATGGGATTTACCAAACTCATATAGCCAATCAGTTCCCCCCTCTGGTTGGGTGGAGCCAAGTCGGCCACTAGGGCGCTGTAGGCCGTGACAAACGAGGCGATGCTCAGACCATGAAACGCCCTAAAGATAATCATGAGTACTATGGGCGATCGGATGCGCCAAAGATGATCGCCCCAGGATAGGTCCCAGGTAATCTGGGGAAAAAATGGGACTAGCCAGTAAAGTAGGGGTGCGATCGCAATCGCCAACAACCCAATTACCAGAACCGGCTTCCGGCCCTGCTCATCAGTCCAACGAGCCATCAAGGGCCGCATAGTCAAAAGACCAATGGCAAAACTCGCCATCACCAAACCAATCTGCTGACCATTCGCCCCAAACTGCTCAATATATAGAGGCAAAGCAGGCAACAACCCGGCCAACCCCGCCCAAAAACACAACCCCGCCACAAACAGTGCCCCTAAGTTCCGTCGTAAAGACGGCTCTAGGGTGACGAATACATTCAAAATCATTTCTCCGTAAGAAAGATGCACCCATCAGCAGTAACCACCTCAACCAGGGCAGCTGGCGTCAATCTATCGCGGCTAACACCAACCACCAAGGTTGACTCAAAAAACTGTGGCTACACTACCTTTCTGATAGACCAATCTGATAGACCAATAGTAACAATTGTAACGAATTCCATGGAAGGATCAGCCATCTTTGATGTATCCCGTCGCTATCGCTACTGCCTGAAGCGGTCTTGGTCAGGCCCTAACATCCACCCTCACCAAGTCACATTCATCATGCTCAACCCCAGTCAGGCCAATGCCGAACGAGACGACCCCACCATCCGAGCTTGTTCACAGTTTGCCCAAGCTTGGGGTTACAACCAATTAAATATCGTCAATCTTTTTGCTTATCGCACCCCCCAACCATCAGCCCTCAAACGGGTAGCCGACCCCATCGGCCCAGATAACGATCAATATTTGCTCCAAGCCATCGAGGCAGCTACCCAAGTCATTTTGGCCTGGGGAAACTGGGGCACTCTATTCAACCGAGCCCAGACTGTGCTCACTCTGCTGCAGCCCCAGCATCACAAACTTCACTGCCTAGCCCGTAATCAATCTGGCCAACCTCGACACCCTTTGTACATCAAACGAACAACATCCCCTAAACCTTGGAGCTAGAAACTTGATCCATGACGAACCAAGCATGACATCACCAGGATGACCAGAACTCTAACAGCCTCTCAAAGTAACCATGGCTGCTCAATATCGAATCAAAATGGAGCTACAAGCACACCCTTAAAAATTAGCCCATTAAAGCTTCTATGACACCCAACAAAGCGTCCATAAACAGCCATACATTTCCGTAATTTTAGTGTTTCAATGGGAGTATCTCACAGGTGCCTAGAGGATGTGAAAGCACTCGCAGTAGGCCGTTATTCCGGAGAATCATAGAATGAAAACATCCCCTTGGGTTTACACAGCTCTAATCTCAGCAACCCTAGTACTTCCCATAATTTCTCATAGCATTCAGTTAAGAGTAAGTGGCAGCTCTCACAATGTCGCGACAGCTTACTACTATCAGGACTGTGACCTTGTAAACGATCCATCGGGCTGCAAATCATCCTGACTATTGCAAGGCAACTTTGCCATAAGACCCAAGGTTCGCTGATCACTACAGGTAGTATTTTCCACTAGAGAAAAAACACCGATGCGGCACTCGTAGTTTTGAACATGCTATCCATAGTAGATGTCAGAATTTAGAACCTCTACATGTGGAAAATGAGCGAACCGTCCAATAAGACTCTAAGCCTTCTAACCAACTTTAAGGGCTCTCACAAAAGTTCTTTACCTTCTCTATTTCTGCCAATTGCTCGGTATCAGAGCTAGTCAAGTTTCGAACTTCCTGAGCATCGGTATCAACTCGGCTCTTTAAAAATGGGAGGATTGTCTCGCAACCACTCATAATCAACATATCTAGAATCTTATGATTCTGGTTGCGAGTCGTTATATTAACCTTTGACAGATCCCATAGATTCCAGATTAATGCGTTCTCATCTGAACTAGAGGAAGCTAAGATATCTCCACCAATAGGGCCAAACTCCACACTAGACACAGCCCTTTTATGACCCTCCAGCACCGAAATCAGATCCCCCTTAGCCGTCCAAAGTCGAATAGTGCCATCCTCACTAGATGACGCTAAAAATAGTCCATCGGCACTAAAACTAACTTTGGTTACAGGATCACTGTGTTCATGGAGTGTTTTTATAAATCCACCTTCAGAATTCCAAAGATTAATCTTGCCATCTTTCCCCCCTGAAGCAATCACACCCGAGACCGTGGGTTGAACTGCAACCGTCAAGACGCTTCCATCATGCTTTCGAGCAGTTTCAACAAATTTAGGCTTTAATTTTGCTTTAGATCTACCCAGATCAGGTGTTTCCCATAAAAACACTCCCCTCTGAATAGCATCACTGCCTGCCTCTGTACCCGTGATCAACAAGCGGCTGTCATGACTAAATGCAACTGCTGCAACATCGTTAGCATGCTCTAAAGTTAAATATCGATAAATTTGATCGTCTTCAACCCTCCAAAGCTTGAGAGTCCTATCTGTTCCAGCTGAGGCTAACCACTGCCCGTCACGACTAAAGCTGAGATCCCGAACACCCTGCTCTACAGAGACTTCACTCTTTAGTACAGGGTGCGCTGCCACAATTTGTATAGGTTTTTCCGTGTCAATATCGGGTCTCCAGAGCCTGATCTCTCCACTAGAACCCCCTGCAGCTAAAATTTTTCCATCAGGGCTATAGTCGACAGCTCGTACCTTATTGCGAGCAAATGAAATTTGCGATCGCGAAGTGCCATCCTGCCGCCACAATCTAACCGTATTGACTCCACCAGAAGCAATTATCTTGCCATCTGGTCGAAAGGCTACATCAAAAACATCACTATTATGTGGCAGAGGCTGAATAGGACTATCGATATTCCACAGTCGAATGCTCCCATCATCACTAGAAGAAACTAATACCGTTTTGTACCCAAGCGTCGGTTGAGGCGAAAACGCAAGGCTTGAAATTTCATCCTTGTGACCTTCAAAGGTGCCTATTTGAACACCCTTATCCCGTAACCATAAACGTACAATGCCATCGGCCCCGCCTGTTGCTAATACATCATCCTGGGGAGCAAATGCTAATCGGTATACCGGACCCTGGTGGCCTCTCAGAGTATGAACCAGCTCTTTCCCATTCTCTCCCCGAGGGTTCCAAAGCTTGACCGTACCATCAAAACTTGCAGAAGCTAACGTACCTCCATCAGCACTAAATATAACCGTAGATACTACGTCATCATGGTCCATCAATAAACGATTGGCCCCTTGTTTTAAATCTTCAACCTGGATAGCACCACTAACACCGGCGAAGGCCAGCAAAGAACTATCCTTACTAAATACTAAGGTAGTAAGATTCCTTCCTTCTAATGCGACCTTGTACTGAAAGCTCTTAATAAACTCTACAGCAGGTAAACTCTTCCGTTTGTGTTTTACCTCCCATAAATAAACTTGACCTTGGGAGTCAGCAGAGGCAAGGTACCTCCCGTTAGAACTAAATGTCAGAGTCGAAATTGGTACTTGGCCCTTATGTTTAAGATCGACCAAATTTCTAAATCCATCGGATCGGGTCCATAAAAAGACTTGACCGTCTGCACCAGCAGAGGCAAGATACTGACCACCAGGACTAAATTCAACTCGATTAACTCGGGCCGGCTGCGCTATATTCTGATCACCAGAAAGCTGATGACGCCGAGACAACGTTTTATGCAATTTACCATTACACGTCCATATTTTGACAACCCCCTCTATATCTCCTGTCGCTACATAATCACTATCTAAGCTATAGGTAATAGTTCTAATTGCCGTGGAATGATACCCAATCTGTTGAGTTCTCTCTTTCTGACAAGATTGATCGATTTCCTCTTCTTCAGAATTATCCAAATCCCAGAAACGAACTGTTTTATCAGCCCCAACAGAAACCAATTGATTGCCACCCGGACTAAAAATAATAGAAAAAACTTTGCCGTCATGCCCCTCAAAACGATTAATTTCCCTAAGTTTAAGAGCCGTTCTATGCAGAGCCGTTGTTGCTTTAGAGCGCAAGCTAGAACGCCGTAATACGTCGACAAATATAGAGTTATCCTGAACTCGTTTACCTGCCTGCAACCCTGTCAATAAAGCATCTAGACCTTTGAGATCATCTAAAGATCTCACCAAAGCCCTAATCTCACTAAATGTCGTACTTAGCAACAGCACAGAAAGGCCAACCATGGCTCCCAAAACTGTTGATATAATCAATCCTTGACGCTTCTTCTGGAATGACAGATAACGCTGACTGGCTTGAATATATTCCTTCTGACGAGGAAGTAGAAGTTCAATCTCGCGGTTATCTTGTTTTTCAAGTCCCTGACGCTGTTTTCTCCAGCGGTTAATTTCCTTATACTCATGGCTATTCATCAATAGTCTGTCTGAACGCTCACCATCAGACCACTCATAAGCCTTAACTAGTAAAGACCTATAGGTTTTCAGATCATCTAAATGTACCTTTAAGGCATCTAATAATTCACCCAAGGAATATTCAAACGACTGCGATTGCCGTACAAAGGAAACATACTGAACAGATGAGAATCCCATTTCTCGAAATACTTCTTGGCTATAATCTTTATAACTAATAACAGGAATAATGCGCTTATTATACTTCTTCGCCTCCTCCCACTCCCACTGACAGTTTTTAGAGATAAGAGAGTCAGCACAAACAACAAAAAGCATAGTGTGGGCATAACGTATGCCATCATTAGCCTCATCTCTCCAGTTAGCTGCCACCGGAATCCTATCCCGATCAAGCCAGACCTTCCAGTGTTCAGCTTTTAAGGCCTGACTGAGCTTCTCGACAAAATGTTTATTACTGCGAGCATAAGATATAAAAATGTCGGGTGGACTTTTACTGAAATATTCCGATGTTTCATGGACTCGATTGACGGTATCTAAAAAGATTTTTTGAACATTAGTAAATTGAAACTGCTGGCCTAATTTATGAGTCTCAATCCACTGTTTCTGTTTTTTAACTTCTTTAAGATCCTCTGGAGTAAGTAAGTACTGCTGAGGACGCCCCTGTTTATCCCACTCAGTTGCACGGGCCAACAGTCTGGTATACGTTTGCAGATGAATAATATTGAGAGCCACTTGCTCAAATACTTTACCCACAAGTGGAGAACTCAAATCCAGATAGTGCAAATCATCAAGGCATGAAATTAGCTCATCACAGTCATCAGAGGGTTCTTTAAACAGAAGAATAATTAATTTATTTAAGCGTTGGGCTAATCTAAGTCGTTGTACACAATTCGCAGAACTCAGCACAGCCTTAGAAAGAACTAAGACAAATACATCCGCGCCAAGAATGCCATCTCTGATTTGTCGCTCATAATGGCTATCATCTTCCAAAAAACGATTGAAACCAGGAATATCATCGAAATCAATCCAAGGATCAAACCCCTGATCACGGATTACCTTATCTAAACGTCTGACAAAATCTGCATCTTGAGCCGCATAGCTAATAAAAATATCGTTATCCCGTGGCTTCACCACGGCAATACGCCTTAGACGATCTACTTTAGGCCGTTGATAAGCAAGACGTAATCTATATTGAGTCATCTTACCCATCAGACTCATACGCACTCATCGATAACTTACATTCGTCTTATTAAACATACATCAAGGTTTTTTGAAATATGCATACTGACTAATTCTTTCCTAAGAATTAAAAGCAATATTCATCGATTAATCACGGCACAATTGCATGACCACACATACTCTTACGCAGAATTGGAACACTGCTCCCCATTCAAAATATAAATTCCTCCTTCAGCTAAATGCTAATACGCAACATAATAAAGATCCACAATAGATTGACATACACGAGTTTCAGCAAACCCTTCATCCCAATATCTAGTCGCCCTAAGCATTTCTGCGAACACATAACACAGATTGAGACAGTTAAAATTGTGGCAAGTTTATGCCCCCAGACAAGATATAAATAGGTTCAATGATATTTCGAGGCACTGGTTCCGTCGACTGGGTGCCTTGAAACACTTGGCTTCAGTGGGCTAGACAGCATATCGAATAGAAAATAACTGCGACCAAGATATCCCTGCCTCCAAAATTCCTAACTTCACAGCAGGG